>DQCG01000509.1 GCA_003533825.1 Phycisphaerales bacterium | reverse complement strand
TCGGATGTCACCACCTCGTAGCCGGCCTGGTGTAATGCCTCTGTGACGCTCCTGCCGCTCTGAATACTGACGTCCCGCTCGGAGCCGATACCCCCGGCAAGAACGGCCACTTTTATTTTATTGCGTTCTATTTCCAATTTATTATTGCTTCGATTTTGGTGCGATTCGTCGCACCCTGACATTGTCTCTGTTTTCTCTCTGGCTTTTTACTAATCCCAGATTTCGATTTCAAGCTCCAGTTCGGTGTCGAACTGTTCTTTAACCCTTTGTTTTATGGCCTCTATCAGTCTCATGACATCGCGGCTGCGGCAGCTCTTTTCGGCGATTATGAAATTCGCGTGTTTGTCGCTGACGATGGCTCCGCCGATCTTCAGCCCTTTCAGGCCCGCCCTGTCAATTAAAGCTCCCGCCGAAGCGCCCGGTGGATTCTTGAATATGCAGCCCGAATTTTTCGTGTTCAGCGGCTGATTATTCTTTTTATAAATCCAGATTTCCTTGACCGTGCGCATAATTTGCTCCGGGTCGGCGGTGTTAAGTTTCAGCCGGGCGTTCAAAACAAACTTCGCAGTTATATTGGTCTTGCGGTAATCAAATTCCAGCTCCGGCTTGCTCTTTTCGAAGACGACACCGCCGCTGTCCATCAGCGTTACAGTTTCCACCGCCGAGCCGAAATCTCCGAAGTTTCCACCGGCGTTCATCTTCACCGCTCCGCCAACCGAGCCGGGTATCCCCGTCAGGGCTTCGATACCGGAGAGCCCTTTTTCAACGCAAGTTAGAACCAGCTTGCTTAGTTCCGCTCCCGCCCATGCGGTCACCTCCTGGTCTTCGTACTTAATCTGTGCGAACTGTTCCGCTTCGAGTTTTATCACCGCTCCTCTCAGACCGTCGTCGCCGATTAAGAGATTGGAGCCGAAGCCCATGACATATATCCGGATTCCATTCTCGTTGCACCGGTCGACGATTTCCCTGAGCTGCTCGATGGTTTTGGGCCTGATGAAATAATCGGCCGGCCCGCCGAGGCCGTACCATGTTCGCCTGGCCAACTGATAGTGTGTTTCAACGATTTGCTCTAAGCCACTGAATATACTCATCTGCCACCTTCCAAATATCGCCTGCGCCCATAGTGACGACCAGCTCGCCGGCTCTTACGTTGCTCTTTAGATAATCGCAAATAGCTGCGAAGCTCTCGATAAATAGCACCTGCGTTCCGTTTGCTCGCATTTTTTCGACCAGCATTTGAGCGTTAATCTCTTTTTTGGCCGATTCGGAATCCCGGACGAAATAAATCTCCGGCACAATTGTTACATCGGCAAGCTTAAAGCTTTCGGCGAAATCATCAAGCAAAAACCTTGTTCTGCTGTACTGATGCGGCTGAAAGATGCACCAGATTTGCTTCGACTGATATTTCTGCCGTATCGCGGCAAGCGAAGCCTTTATTTCCGTCGGATGGTGGGCATAGTCGTCGAGAACGGTAATCTCGTCGAACCGGCCCTTGAGCATAAGCCGGCGTTCAATGCCGGTAAAGCCCGGCAGCAATTGGAGCGCCCGTTCGGGCTCCAGCCCGACGTTAATCGCCATGGCAATAACCGCCAGTGCGTTCAGGATATTGTGCCTGCCGGGCAGCGAGATGTTCGTCGCTCCCAGCAGTTTGCCGTTGTGATAGACGTCGAAAGCATAAAGACCGTCATTCAGGGCGATATTCTCAACGTAGAAATTGCAGCTATCATCGAGCCCGAACGTCTCACATCGCAGATCTGTGCCCAGCCGCCGGATAATCTTTGTCACGTTTGCATCCTGGCCGTTGGCGATCACCATGCCGTCCGGTCTGGTGCCGAGCGCGAAATCACCGAAGGCCTCGACTATCTCGTCTTCATCCCTGTAGTAATCCAGATGGTCCTGCTCGATATTCAGTATGCAGGCGATTTTGGGCTTAAGATGCAGGAAGCTCCTGTCGTATTCGCAGGCCTCGGCCACGAAGTACTCGCTGTCCGCCACACCGGAAGAGCTGTTTAACTGGCTGATTTTTGCCCCGACGATAAAGTTCGTATCGACGCCGGCTTGCTTGAGCAGATGGATGAGCCACCCGCTGGTCGTACTCTTGCCGTGAGTGCCGCTGATTGCGATGCCCTCATAGCGGTTCATCAGCTCACCCAGCATGTCGGCGTATTTATAGATCTTATATCCAAGCTTGTGTGCCAGCTTCAGTTCGGGATTATTGTCTTTTATCGCCGCCGAGATAACTACGGCGTTGGTTTTCGGGCTGAGGTTCTCGCTTTTATGGCCGATTTTGATGTCGGCCCCTATCCGGCGAAGATTGTCCACAACCTCGCCCGGCGTTTGGTCCGAGCCGGCTACGAGAGCCTTGTTCTTAATCAGAAGCTGTGCCAGCCCGCTCATTCCGACACCGCCGGCACCGATAAAGTGAAATCTTACGCCCGCTAAATCCGACATCCTGCCGCTGTCTCCTGTAGTGCTTTTTTCGCGTATATCCGGGGCCGTTTGCGGTACCGTCGGCAAAACAACGCTACGTTCAATTCCCGTTTCAATATCTGACTGTCTCACAATTCACCTCGCCTGTAAGAGTTACAAACAATTCAGCCCCGTCTTTCACGCGAGGTCGTATTGTTTCCATGACATATTCGTTCCATATCCTTAGATCGGGTTTTGTTGCCGTAAATTTTCTATATTGTTGTTCCTTTAGTGTTTATCGTCCGGTTTGTCTATAAATCATCACCCTTTGACAGGTACTTACTGTTGCACTTGATTGTCGATTAAAAATACCTGACAGTCAAGGCCAAAATTAACCTTAGCCCTCGCAATGCCGATTAAGATATTGACACTGCGAATATGTTATTGACCTGTGCAAATTTTGATGTTACTTTATCGCCGGTATAATTAAGGAAGTTTAATTATGGAATTATCCTGGCCAATGAAGCTGAGAATCGCCGCCGCAGCGGCGGTCGGTGTGGTTCTGATAGGTATTTTAGCCCGTCCTTTTGCGGAACCATTCAGCAGGGTTGGAGCTATGGGTTATAAAGGCTCGGTCGTTTTAGTGGTTTTGGCATTTTTGTCCGGCCTTATCGCCTATTTTGCTTCCTGGCCATACGGCCGGGAAATCGGTATTCTTGCGGCCCCATCCGGCCTGGCTATTTGGGCGGTGCGTTCCGGCAATATGGCCGGTTTGATACAGCAAAATCCGACGGTCGCCCAGCGCCAGGAACTTGCTGCATCG
>DQCG01000015.1 GCA_003533825.1 Phycisphaerales bacterium | reverse complement strand
CGGACTGCTCGTTCATTAACAATGTAGCCGGTGAAAACGGCGGTGCAGTAGAGGCTTACTTCGATACGAATAATCCTGATATCCGTGTGATATTGAAATTGACCTTCAATCGATGCCGCTTTATCAGAAATCATGCATTACAAGGCACTTACGGCTGGGGCGGCGGCGCTCACTTCCAGGACTTCGAAGCCGTTTTCAATGACTGCTACTTCATTAACAATACCGCCAAAAGCGGCGGAGGCCTGTTCCTTTCGGCTGGAACCGTCTCTATTGACGGTGGAGTTATAAAAGGCAACAGGTCTATAGGCGGCAGTGGAGTAGGTATAATAAGCGATCAAGACCTTTTGGATGATTACCTGACGGGCTTATTAACATCTGATAACTTTGTCGCAAGCTACTTTGACAATACCAGCATCGACAGCATGTTCAACATCAGTAACGGCATCGGTGGTGGCGTGGCCTGTGCCGACACGGAAGCGACGATAGAGAATTGTATTTTAAGTGATAATGTCGCCGAAGGTGTTAACGGGTCCGGTGGTGCAATTAACTTCTATGGTGGATATGTCAAGCACTTAGTTAAGAACTGCCTGCTGACCGGCAATTCTTCCGCCGTAGATGGTGGAGCCATATCCGGCAACTTATTCGCACAGCCCGAGATTATAAACTGCACTTTCAGTGAAAACCGGGCCCAGAGCATGGGAAGTGCCGTATTCTGTGACTGGACTTCGGATGCGACGATTACCGACTCTATATTCCGGGACTGCAACAAAGACGCGATAGCCGAAGAAGACTTTGGCAATACAACAGTAAACTACAGTTTATTCGACAAAAACTCGGACGGCGATTACGTGCTTTACGAGACCAATTCAAACCAGGCGGATATCTCTACCGGTCCTGAGCTTGATGATACCAATATACAAGGCGATCCGCTGTTTGTTGCCGGTCCGATAGGCAAGTATTATCTCAGCCAGCGTGATTCCGGTCAGAGTGCGAACAGCCCGGCCCTGAACGCCGGAAGCGGTCCCGCCGCAAATCTCATACCGTCGGATTACACTACTCGTACTGACGGCGAGGAAGATACGGGAGTAATCGATATCGGTTTCCATTATGGCGACCAAACAGACATACCTACATATACCTTGACAGCTACAGTTGCAAGTGGACAAGGAACCATTCAACCTTCCAGCGGTACTTATTACACCGGGACCGTGGTAAAACTAACTGCCACCCCCGAAGCCGGCTGGCGAGTAGCAAAATGGTCCGGAACCGACAATGATTCGTCCAAATCCTCGCACAATACGGTAACTATAGTTGGCACTGACGCCTTTGTCGAAGTTGAATTCTGGAAGCCAGCCATGATTAGCGTGCCCGGTGATTATCAAACAATCCAGGACGCTGTCACTGCCGCAAATGATGGAGATCAGATCGTGGTCGATACGGGAGTTTATCACGGTGGATATTTACAATACTCGCTGCTAATCGACAAGGCTGTTTATATCACATCGAGAGATCCCCATGATCCCAATACCGTGGCTTCAACGATTATTAGAGGAAACAGAGGGATTTCAAATTTCAACTACATCGGCGTTGTATTCAGATCGACGACAGATGCAAACACCGTTCTGAACGGCTTTACTATTGAGAATTTCGGTGGGGGTTGGGGAGATGGCGATGATGGAGACCGGGGTATCGGCCATCCCAATGGCGAAGATGGCGCACCGGGCCAAGGTGCCGGAATCTATATTGAACCGGGGGCCAGCCCGGTTATTAAGAACTGTATAATCAGAAATAACATAATATTCGCAGGCAGCGGTGGAAATGGTGAAGGAGCAGATCAAAACAACAATGCAGGCCGAGGCGGCTGGGGCGGCTGGGCACGCGGCGCCGGTATATACTGCGGCCCATATACTAATCCTACGCTGGTTAATTGTATAATCGAGGGCAATGAAGCCTACGGTGGCAATGGCGGCAACGGCGGTGACTATGCTTCCCCCGGCGGTTATGCGAACTACGGAGGCAACTATAGCAGAGAAGGCACCGCATTAGATCCTGAATATGATTTTCCAACTACTGCTAATATTATAGCAGCAAATCTGATAGAAGGTCATTTGTGGCAACTCTGGGAATGGGATTTTGGGCTCTCTTACGGGCCTATTTATGGTCAACCTGACCTGACTACGCATATCGACGACTACCGATGGTATTCCGCATACGGAGGAGGCGTATTCTGTGATATTGGAACCAATGTAACGTTCGACCACTGTGAAATCAGGGCCAATCGTACGTTTGGCGGCATGAGTGGGCAAGGTGGTATACGGAGTGCCGCCGGCAGAGGCAGACAACTGGAGCCTCTCGTACCGTATGAACTACCAAGTTACGGAGCCGGTATCTATTGCGCAGCCGACTCGACGGCAATTTTCAATGGCTGTACATATGAAGACAACGTCGCTTCCGAAACGTTAGTCGATCCTAACCATCGTCTTAGCCCCTATATCGGATACGGCGGCG
>DQCG01000630.1 GCA_003533825.1 Phycisphaerales bacterium | reverse complement strand
ATTTCCACATCGGGAGTGATGCTCACCCAGTTGTCGTTCGGCTCGAACGGCAGGTCCACGTATTCGAGCGACTCGGCGAGAAGTGCATATAAATGGCCTTTTAGCGCGAATTCTCCGCTTACCCGCTTGCACAATCCACCGTCAAGTTCCACTCGCAGCCGGGTGGGTTCCGGCCCGCCGTCCAGCCCTACATAAGCGCGGCTAACTCTGAAACGAGGCCTGTTCCTGTATATGAACATCGACCGCGACGGCACATTCCCGATTTCGATATCTTTGCCCTGGCTGTCCGTAATCTGTTCGATTATACTGTCATTGCAAGTACCGAGAACCAACTCAGGCTTGGGTATATCGACTTCACACGAAACAGACAGCCTGTCCGCTTTTGGCTGACCTTGTGCCGGATTGTACATAGTAACCGCCGGATTGTACAGCGTCTTTCGGTATTCAATAGACCGCCAGCGCACGTTCAGACTGTCGGCGACTTTGGTGCCGAATTGTGAATCTTCAGCGTAAGGCCTGGCCGGCTGATTCGGATTATCCGTCTGGGACTGCGTTCGTACTGCAAAAACCGCCAATGAGATGAGTACGACGGAAATAAAGATTATTCTTCGTCTTGGCATAATAATCTCCCTTTACCAGATACCCGACGCTTTTATATGTAACATTTTTTCATTAACTGTGCCCCTTAATTTGCAGCTCAACCTGTAATTCGGGTCTCACATTACGGTGTACATCCTTAGTTTTCCAACAATTACGGTTCGGGCAGCGGGATGTGCTCGATTTCAAACGGAATCTTATAATGGGTCGGCCCGACTGCTATACGATAGTCAATTGTGTCTACGCGGCATTCAAAACCATCAACGGTATAACCGAAGAGTCCGTTACCACCGGCGCGGACAGGCAGAGACCTTGCCATACGTGGAATGTCCTCCCGCTTTGGCGGCACACCCGGTCCGGTTAATCGTCGCTCTACCAGAATTCCGTCAGGCAGAGGGCAATAGACGTGCAGACGGCCCGGATTAATCTTGGCCTTCGAGCGCTCCTTTATATCAAAGCGATATTTGAATCCATCGTGCCAGGCCCTGGCTACCTGGATTTCCAGATCCGAGGTAAGACGCACCCACTTTTTGTCAGGTTTGAATGGCACTTTAATGTGTTTGTATGACTCGGCCGTAAGTGCATGGAAATAGCCCTCTATGCGCCCGATCTCTTTCTGGTCCTGCCTGATGAGTCGGGGATCCAATCGTATTGTTATTCTCACAGGCTCAAGCGCAGTCTGGCGTTTGGGGCGATGACGATCGCGAAGTGGGAGTTGCAGAGCCGACCGAGCCTTGCCCTCCAACTGTGCCAAAGCCGATGGCTGAGTCAAAGTGGGGCTCGTGCGATATCCCGTGGTCTTATAAAGCATATAATCCGGGCGAGGATCCGCCAAAACGATGTTGACATCTCGGCCGCTGTCGTCTGTAATCCGTTCGATTATAGGCTCGCTACACGTGCCAAGGACCAGTTCGGGATCGAGTATCTTAGCGTCGCACCTAATCGATATGTTCAGGGAATTCTCCAGCTTTCTGACGGCGGGATTGTAGAGGTTGAGTGTATAGCCGATTGTATGCCAGTCCACGTCGAAAAACTGGCCCTCCTTTGACACAGGTATTGGTTTTGTCCGACTGCGAACCTTGTCGGCCTTGTATCTCATTGCTGTCTTGGCGCTGTTAGGTACAAATTTCCCGCCGAGCCTTGGTTTCAATCGTCTTGGATTAAGGGTATGAGGTGGGATTGTATGCGCCAGTGCCGACACTGGGATGTTCCGCAATTCAAACGGGATTTTGGCAGGAGACGGACTGACCGCTATGACATAGCGGATTCCCTCAGCCCGGCCGATACCGTTACCTTTTCCTCCTATTCTGCCGGGTCCGCTTCCACCTGCGGCCATCATCGAATCGTTTCTTCCTATCATCTGCCAGCCTACTACGAGCCTGCCAGGTAACGGCCCTCCGACGCTTACTCTGTTCGCCGCCGAAACAATCTGGGGACGCTGCTCTATATCGTAGTGGTACACGTTCGGGACATTCCGGGCTTGGGTTACTCTGATTTCGACGTCTTCGGTAAGACGAACCCATTTGTCGTCGGGTCTGAACGGCAGGTCAATATATTCTATCGACTCGGCCATAAGCCCTTCGTAATAACCCTTCAACAGTACTATTTTCCCTCCGAGCCGCTCTCGCAATCCGGCTCCGAGCTCCACATTCGGCGGATTATGCTCGGCGGGCATCCTTGTCCTTTCCGGGTGGTTCAGGTTTATCTCCCGCAGCCAGCGGATAAAGAATACATCCTGTACGTATCGGCGACCTGGCGCAGGCTGCTTTTGACTGAATTCGATATCGTTGCCTTTGCTATCCTCAATCTTCTCGATAACCGGATCAGGCGCTACTCCCAGAAGCAGCCTGGGATTGGCCATGAGAATTTCGCATGAGAGCGACAGACTTTCCGTCCCTCTCGAATCTCGGTACTCTGGTGGAACCGCCGGATTATGCAGTTTCTTCCTGTAGGTAACCGCACTCCAACGTATGGACAGGCCGTCTGCAGTCTTTACGCCAACCGGCGAATTCTTAAGATTATTGAGTTGAGTTTTTGTATTTGGGCTTCGTGTATGCGACGGCATCTGGGCTGCAAATACTGTTATAGAAAGACATACGACCGAAACAAAAACTATTCTTCGATTTGGCATAATATTCTCCCTTCAAAAACTAATCGGTACGTCGTTTGGGCCGGAATGAACATCTGCTTTCTATTATTGAGACGTTAGCCGCGGGAAAATGTTCTGTAAAATCGAAATTTTTTAGCTGTACTAATGCCCGGCGACAATTTGCCCCGGGCATAATTTATGCCTGTTATCGAAGAAAT
>DQCG01000545.1:4705-5239 GCA_003533825.1 Phycisphaerales bacterium | reverse complement strand
AGAATCCGCTGCGGACAATGAAAACCACTCTTAAGTAACAAGCTAACCTCAGACTTTACGGAGCCACTCATGGATAAGCAAACACGAAGGCAGTTTCTCAGAACCGTGGCGATTTCGGCATTGTCGGCGGCGCCCGTGTCGCGGGCTTCCAGCTCGCGATTCGAGGGCGGGACGCCCTCGACACGAGCTTCGATGAAGCAACCAACTCCGCTAACTTTCCCGCGGCTCGGCCGGTGAAGCGGCAAGGATAGTCTTTTATAGCATTTATATACTGTTGTTCAAGCTCGGCGGGCGATAGGTTTTTCATGTCAATTGGATTTTCCAGATACTTTCGCCAGCGAACCAGGACTCGCTCGGAGCCTAAAATCTCGGCTGCCATCCCGGCCAATCGGCGCACCGGCTCGATGTCAACGTATTGCTGGTGGAACGGATCGGTGCTGATCTTGAAACGATTCATTCCGAACTCATCGAGTTTTTTTAGCCGCTGCCGGACAATCTTTTCACTCGTCGCCCAGAATCCGTTCGTCTCGATTA
>DQCG01000545.1:3333-4660 GCA_003533825.1 Phycisphaerales bacterium | reverse complement strand
ATCGACTTTACCTAAATTTTGTCTTTGTGCCTGTTCGAGAATTTCCTGTAAGTGGTCCCAGTACAGAAAAGGCTCGCCGCCTGTGATGTGAATCTTCGCATTGTCTCCGGCGAGGATTTTAAGTGACTGCCATGCGCTTACGGCGGTATCTACAGGCATCAGGCCGCCTTTGTCGGGACCGCAATTGTAGTAACAAAACTCGCAGGCGCAGTTGCATTTATACGTCAGCATCAAACCCGCCGAACGCCACAGCTTGAACTTAGGCTCACTGCGCGTGGTCCGGCTATTATAGATATTTTCAGACAGTTCAATCATTCGCAATTACAATTCAAAGTGCAAAATGTAAAATGCAAAATTAAGGATGTCATCCCGGCTTGCCGGGATTCCGTAATTTTTATTTTTGATCTTTGATATTTGATTTTTCCTTCTTCATGTGAATTTGAATCACCGTAATATCGGCCGGCGTTATGCCGCTTATTCGAGAGGCCTGGGCAAGTGTGCCGGGCTTGAAGGCCGAGAGTTTCTCTTTCGCCTCCGGCCGTAAATGCGCGATGCTGTTATAATCCAGATCCTCCGGTATCTTCTTTTTCTCCAGGGTTCTCAAATTCGCCACGAGCCGCTCCTGCTTAGCCAGGTAACCCTCATACTTGGCATCGATCATCACCGCCTGCAACACATCTTCGGTAAGATTCATCCTCCGAATATCGGGAATATCAGCCAGCGTCCCGCCGGGCGCTTTATCGGTCCGGCGAAGCTGTTCCCACAAAGTTATCCGGCCTGGTTCCGCCGTCGCTGTGCTCTTGAGATAAGTCTTTAACTTGTCAATTTGGTCGAGCTTGTTTTGAAACTTTTTCCATCTTTCTTCGCCGACGAGACCGACCGATCTGCCGATTTGCGTGAGCCTGCGATCCGCGTTGTCGGCCCGCAGCGACAGGCGATACTCCGCTCGCGACGTGAACATTCGATAAGGTTCGTCGATGCCCTTGGTGAGTAAATCGTCGATCATTACCGCGATGTACGCCTGGTCTCTTGCGAGAACGACCGGCTCTTTGCCCTGTAGTTTCCCGGCGGCATTTATACCGGCTATAATACCTTGTCCCGCCGCCTCTTCGTATCCGCTGGTCCCGTTAATCTGCCCGGCCAGGAACAGCCCGGAAATCTTCCTGGTTTCGAGATTCGGCTTTAACTGAACCGGCGGACAATAGTCATATTCAATCGCATAAGCGTAGTGAACAATCCGGGCATTTTCCGTGCCGGGCATAAGTTTGAGCATTTGCTCCTGGACGTTCTTAGGCACGGAAGTGCTTATGCCGTTGCAGTAGATCGT
>DQCG01000545.1:0-3276 GCA_003533825.1 Phycisphaerales bacterium | reverse complement strand
ATCTTGGTCTCAATGCTCGGGCAGTACCTGGGGCCGATGGACGTAATCTGGCCGGAATAAAGCGGCGCGAGGTGCAGATTATCTCTTAGGAGCTTATGTATCTTTTGATTGGTATAGGTAATCCAGCATGGAATCTGAGGCCTATCGATTTTGTCGGTCATAAATGAAAAAGGTGCCGGCTGTTCGTCTCCGTGCTGGACTTCGAGCTTGCCCAGGTCCACCGTAGCGGCATCGAGTCTTGCCGGTGTGCCGGTTTTGAGCCGTTTGAGCTGAAGTCCGATCTGCCGGAGATTGTCCGAGAGTTCGTTGGCGGCGGGCTCATCGAGCCGCCCGCCGGCTAACTGCTCCGGGCCGATGTGCATTAAACCGCGAAGAAATGTCCCTGTCGTCAGGATGACGGTCGGAGCATTATAAATCCTTCCGTCAGTACATTTTACCGCCCGCACGCGGTTTTTCTCAGTGATAATTTGCGAAGCCAGCGCCTCGGCGATAGTTAGATTCGGCGTCTGTTCGAGCAGCATACGAATGTGATTTTTGTACTTGTATTTGTCGGCCTGAGCCCTCGGAGCACGGACGGCTGGGCCTTTCGAACGGTTCAGCAGGCGAAATTGAATTCCCGTCGCATCGGTCGCCAGCCCCATCAGGCCCCCGAGCGCATCTACCTCCCGCGCAATTTGCCCTTTGCCAAGTCCGCCTATGGCCGGGTTGCAGCTCATCTTTGCTATCGTGCCGGCGCTGATAGTAACAAGGCAGGTTCTTGCGCCGATTTTAGCAGCCGCATGAGCAGCCTCAACGCCGGCGTGACCACCGCCTACCACAACGCAATCAAACTCATCTGTCTTCGTTCCGTTGGACATATTCACTCTAACAAAATGATCCCAATGTCATTCCTGCGAAAGCAGGAATCCAGAAAAAGATATGGATTCCGTGTCATGCACGGAATGACAACGGTAGAATACCCTTTTTCATCAGAAGATTCCAACCAGTATATCTTTTTGGACATGTTTATCAAGTCTTGACAATTGATGTCATTCCTATAACAATATAGGTGCTTGATACTGGAGAACCGGTAAGTTCAGATTTTTTAAAGAACCGCATAATCGATAGCCGCCGCATTTTAAACAGAGCAAGTAGATGGCTAAAAAAAGCAAGGAACAGTCATTCGCACTTTGCATAGAGAACAAGGAATGTGAGGATTTGGAAAAACGTAAGATTTACAGAGTCCTGCCGGACGATGAGGCAACACAGGAAGGATACCTGAGGATCGTCGACGATTCCGGGGAGGACTACTTATATCCTGAGTCCTACTTCGTTCTTGTAGAGTTGCCTCGCGAAGCGCAAGACGCCCTGCAAATAGCAAGCTGAACTTAACGTCACCACAACATCTTGATGGAAGAATAGTCTCGTATTCTCCCTGGATTCAACTCTTCGTTACTCGCCTATTGTCATTCTATTGGTGCTGTTCCTTTGTCGCCAGCGCGACTGCCGATGCGATGGCAAAATTTGCCGTATGTGTGATGCTTACGCTGATATGTTTTATCCCGAGCTTACGGGCGATTTTTTTTACCTCACCGCCGAGAGTAACCTCAGGCTGGCCTGCGGCGTTGTTTATTATCTCTATATCCGTCCAGGCGATTTTGCCGCGCCAGCCCGTACCCACCAATTTTAGAATCGCTTCTTTTGCGGCGAAGCGCCCGGCTAATTTCTCTACCTCGTTTTTATTCGCCCCGGCATAGGCCTGCTCGGTGTCGGTGAAAACCCTCTTGATGAAACGCTCCCCGTGCCGCTGTATCATCTGCTCTATCCGCGGACAATCGACCAGGTCTATACCGTGCGCAACAATTTCCATCTCTCGATCCAAATCATTATTTCGTTGTTATTGCCCGATCCCGGCTTGCACCACCTGATATTCCATCGCCGGCGTTGCTGATTCGATAAATCTTTTCCAGACAAAAATCTACGAATTCATCTGTTCTGCTGAGCTTCGCCTCCTTCTTGATTCTGTCATTGAGCTTATCAAGAACCTCTTTTCGCCGGTCGAACATAATTTTCTCTTCTACAAGCTCCTGCACCTTTTCAAAAGGTTCATACCCGGCTGATTGTTTTTCTTCCAGTTTCAATATGAAAACATGCCCCTCTGCCATGATAGGGCCTGCCACCTGCCCCACCCTCATTTTCTCTGCTACGACCGCAAGTATATCATAAGGCTCAGCTAAAGACTCCGGCTGCACCGGCCTCCACAATCCGCCAAACGTTCTCCAGTCGCCGTGCGAATACTGCTTTGCCAATTCGCCAAAATCCTCGCCCGATTCGATTCGTGCAAGCAATTCACGGACCCGTTGTTCAGCAAGATGCTGACGGTCCTGATTCGGATCTGTCACTTGCAGTTTGGCCGGTTGAATATCGATCAGCCGGAAAGTAATCCGGGCAACCCTTGTGAAATACTCGTCCTTCATCCGGTCGTAGCAATCCACAAGTTCACGATAGGTGACCGGCCTGTTAACAGGCATTTTCGATGCCCTGTACCATTCAATGAGAATCGATTTTTTCTGCTGTTCCATAAAGCTCTTTTGGTCCATCTGTTTCTGTCTGAGTGCCTCATCAGCCTTGGCCTGGTCACCCCCGAAGTTGAGAACAAATTTTCTGTACTCATTTTGTGCCGCCTTTTCCAGACCTTCTTCAACATTACCGCCCGCCTGCCTTTTGGCCTGCTGATAAAGCAGCATAATCGAGATTTTGTCCATAAGAATTTCTTCAATCTGTCCTCTGGCCCGCTCTTTGAACTGCTCAAGCTCGTTCGCCTGTGCAATCGGCCGGTAATACTCCGTCGGCGAAATAAACATCTCGTTTAGTTGTGTTCGTGAGTCGATGATTTCATCGCTGCTCAGAGTCTCACCGCCGACCATCATCACAAGCCCGCCTGCAGCTTCGACAAGCTCAATCTTCTGCGTAATAGTTTGGCGCTCCAGCTCAGCATCGGTTAAGCTCGATTTGCCACCATTACATCCACCTATCAACAAAAACATCAATACCGATAAAAAAATGCATCTGCACATACCAAAATCCCAAACTTACCGCTCGAAAACTGAAGACTTAACCCGACACATCGGGATTACCTTTCAGGCCGATTTCGTCAGCCACCTCGCGCATCCCCATAATAACATCGCTTATAAGCTCGCCCAATTCCATACCCAGCATCCCGGCACCTTTTTCGATTACATCCCGATTAACACCGGCAGCGAAAGATTTATCTTTCCATTTCTTTTTGACCGATTT
>DQCG01000546.1 GCA_003533825.1 Phycisphaerales bacterium | reverse complement strand
AGTTTTTCCTGTTTTTCATCATTGCCGAATCCCTTAATGTCTGCAAAATATCCTGATTTGTGATTGTCATCTTGATAGTATAACGGCTGACCGATCCGGCCTCCCACCGGGGAACAGCCATATCGGGAAGCTTTTTCCAGTCGCTATGAGATTTGTCCTTGCCCCTGCAAGGCATTCCCACCATCACGGCTGCAACAAATTCCAAAATACATTTCCTGGTCGAATGTTTCATTGTTGTTCTCATATTCGTTCGAACGATTGTAGGGATAATTCAGATCATGTAACTTTATCTAAACGTAGTCCTAAAGAAATCTAAACGGTTTTTATTCTATCTCTAATATTAAAGGCTGTTTCGGACCAACAGTTAGGTTATTGTTTAATGTTATTTGCTTGCCGGTAATAATATTCTTTGCTGTTGCCCCTTTTATACGCAACTCAGAGAATCGCGTTAAACCGACATTTTGATGACTCGCTGTTTTGTTCAATACAACCATAACTTTCATTTCATCGTTAAACCGGAAATAGGTATAGACCCCGTCTACCGGCACGAAATGGATCAATTTCCCATCATGTATAGCAGTGGCGGTTTTTCTCCAATTCAGCAGTTTTTTGATAAACCGCCGGGCTTCTATTTGTTCTTTTGTTAATCCCTGATTCGTAAACGCGTTTACTTTATCACCTTCCCAGCCACCCGGAAAATCACTCCTGATATTGCCATGACTGTTATCCCCGGTGTTCGACATCAGGATTTCAGTGCCGTAGTAGAACTGGGGCGTTCCGCGCATTGTAGCAAAATAGACTATCGCTAATTTGAACAAGCCGATATCTTCATTTAATTGGGTGAAAATACGGCTCATGTCATGGTTGTCGGGGAAAATAACATGCTTAAAAGGATCCGCGTATAGAAAATCATTCGATAGCATATCATAAAGATTTATCATCCCGGCATTCCACGACTCTTGCTCTGTCAGGGCATTTTTCAGCGCGTTCTGCAAAGGAAAATCAAGCAGTCCGGGTAAACAGGAAGTATAGCCATCCGGATTTTCTTTGCCCTTTTGCCAATAAGCTAAGACCGCAGGATTCAAACTCCATTCTTCGCCGCAGATATTAAAGTCAGGGTATTCATCCATAACCGCGCATGTCCAGTCTTTCATGAAATCCTTGTCCGAATAGGAGTACGTATCCATTCTTATTCCAGCAAGGTTCAGGTATTCAATCCACCATAACGTGTTCTGGATAAGGTAATCGGCCAGCAGCGGATTTCTTTGATTAAGGTCGGGCATGGTCGGCACAAACCATCCATTAGTAAAATGTTTACGGTCGTAATTCGAGGCATAAGGATCTCGCAGCGTTGTGCGCCTGTGATTCGTAATAAAATAATCATCAGGATTGTTAATCCATTCATCGGAAGGTAAATCATCCATCCACCAGTGTTCGGAACCACAATGGTTCATTATCATATCCATAATGATCTTGAGGCCCTTGTCCCGGGCCTTGTCAGAAAGTTCTTTATATTCCGAATTTGTTCCGAAACGGGGATCTACTTTGAAAAAATCAGTCGTGGAATAGCCGTGGTAGGAAGCTTCGGGCTGATTGTTCTCCAGGACTGGATTCAGCCAAATAGCGGTAAATCCCAAATCAGCGATATAACCAAGGCTGTTGATTATCCCCCGGATGTCGCCGCCATGCCGTCCCCATTTGTCGCCGCGGTTAACCTTGTCCGGCATTCGGTCGATGTTATCGTTACTGGTATCTCCATTGGCAAAACGGTCGGGTGTTATGAGGTACACCGCATCGGAATTATCGTACTCCTTTCGCAAAGCAGCATCTTTTTCTCTTGGCAATAATCGATAATCGATGCTGTTGACCACGCGATCTTCATTGTTCTTAAACTGGATAGTTAATTCCCCTGAAGTTGCTTCTGATCCGATATCGAGGTAAATGAAAAGGTAATTTCTATTTTCCACTAAAACCGTTCTTTTAACAGCGATTCCATCATATTCGATTTCCGGTATCAACTCTGCAACATCTTGCCCATATATCATTATTTGCAGTTGCGGATTGTGTATCCCTTTCCACCAGAAAGGCGGCTCGACACGCTCAATGGTATATTGTGCAAAAGTGACAGGCGTTATCAGAAAAAAAAGGCATATCAGACTTTTTTTCATTTGTCTCCCATTCGCTTGTGAAGGGGATTACAGCTCACGCAACTCAGAGCTCACTTCTTTTGCTTTTTGAAGTCTATCTCAAACCATGGATAGTCGGAAAGCTCGCCGTTCTCCAATCCATACACTTCAACCTTCATGTTGGTGCTATCAATCTTCGAATAGGCAATTGCTACATCCGTAGTTTGTCCATACTCATCAGCCATCTTAGTCTTCGCAATAGCTTTGCCATCCTGGGCTTCCCATGTGGCCTTGGTGGCCCGGCCGCGGCTGTCTACGCTGAATTGCCTCACCTGCTGCTGGTCGGCGTCATAGTAAATCATACCTTGCGACGAGCTCTCACCCATCTTGAAACTGCTTACAATTGCATGTCCCTTTACTGCCCACTGATAGGCCAATACTATATCCTGTCCATTGTCAGTCGTGGCTTTCCACTGACCCGCCATCCATGCAAATCCCTGCTCCTCAATAACATCCTTGAGACTCTCCTGACCGATTGCCACATTTCCTATAGCCACCAATACTACCATTAATACCAAGCTCATTTTTTCTTTGCTCATTTTGATTTCTCCTTTCATCTAGTAAACTTAACTAATGTTCATCCACTCGAACGGATTACTGTCGTACGCTTTTGCAAAGAACTCTACAAATATCGCCCTATTGTCCTTTATGTACTTTACCTCATCTGAGTTCAGCGAAGAGACGTCAGCTTGATGTTCCTGAACATGATGGGGACGCCTTCGCTCTGGAGGCCGATGTATCCCTTGCTAATGTTTACACCGGTCACCTTGTTCTGGAGTTGGCCATTGATGGTCGCCTCTATTGTATCGCCTTTGCAGATGATCTCGTATTTATTCCATTCGCCGAGTTCTTTCTCGCTCGGATCGCTCATGTGCGGCGTATAGCTGATGAATCCGCCTTTCTTGGCTTTGTTTTCATTGAAAGTGTAGCCCATTCCGACGAAATCGCCGGCGCGTTTGTGCATAAGCTGCGCTTCCATGCACAGAGGCCAGATTTTTTCTTCACCGCCCATATGCAGCAGCACGCCGCTGTTGCCGGGCTTTTCAGGCCATCGCCATTCGAGGACGAGTTTGTAATCGCTGTATTCCTGCTTCGTACGCAGAAAGCCTGTGGGTTTTCCCGTACAGAAAATCTCGCCGTCCTGGACCTTCCAAACATTTTTCGGATCGGCGTTTGAATCTTCCAGATAGATATGCCAGCCTTCGAGGTCTCTGCCGTTAAACAGGGCAACAGTCTCGCTGTCCTGAGATTCGCTGTCTGCCACAGCTTTGAAATCGCCTTCGATTTTCACCACGCCGAAGGGCAGGCATTTTTTTAAGGCCGATTTTAAACTATACGGCAGCTCGTCATCTTCCATCAACGTCACCACCGGATTGCCGACACCAAGCGCTTTTGCTGTATCACTGCCTTCTTCATATCTGGTGAGCATTACTTCGCCATAGAGAAACTTGTCGACCAAAACACGTCCATTCAAAACGCTTAACATCGGACTGTCGCCATATTCGTTAATCATCATAACAACGACAAGATTTCTTGAGAAGAAACCGGGGAATTCATACTCCTTCTTTTCGGTATAGAAGACATGCTGTATTTTAGCGCTTCCGTCATCAGTGCTTGTCTGTCCCTCAAACATCCCCTGCTCGTCGATTGACAGAACGAACTGCAAATCAGCCTCTTCAGTTCCATACTGACTGATGAACGATCCGCTACCTTCTCCTTCCCAGGTAAAAGGCGGTTCCACGTCCTGAGCCATGCAGGGCATTGCCATCATCACGGCTGCAACAAATACCAGAACAAATTTTTTCGTCAAGTGTGTCATAATTTTTCTCCTAAATCTGAATTAATATTGAATCGATATTAAACAATTAAATGCCTATTATACGCATCCCCTGTTGTTCAACAACTGATAATCTGATCTCCAAACTAACTCTTTTGACGTAGGGTAGCTGCCTGCAGGCGTCTCAAGTCGGCCAGATCAGCTTCAATTTCAGCCTTACTGCCTTGTGTACGGCCTTTCAGGTATTTCCATCGCCAATGCTCGACGTGTCCATCGGCAAAGGAAAGATTGCAGCCGTGGCTGTGACGGTCGGCTGGTATATTTGACCATGTATCCACGGGCGCCGGATTAACCGTGAAACTTGCATCATCAATAAAAATCTCGTGCTCGTCGAGGAACACGAATAGTCTCGCCGGTTCCCGAATGGCTCCTGCCCTGAACACGACCGGCTGATCGGCCTGCGGCGCACCGAGATTGGCGTTCATCGAATAACTCCGGGTGCGTTTCATCCCGAGTTCCACACCGGCAACCGAGCGAACACGGATCCTGTCAGCCGGGCAGCGATAGAGCTGCATGGTGCGGTTATAGTTGCCCTTAAAGAACGACCCGTTCTCAATTCGTGTTGTGTCCGGATCGTAAGGCGCACTGGAGTCGCCGATCCAGGAGTTTGGAGTGCTTCGCCAGACACCAGTGATTGGTGCGGCCGTGTTAAGAGGCACTTTGTCATCGTTGTCCTCCACATAAAGCTGCCAGCACATTTGCAGTTGCTTGAGATTATTGAGGCAGGCGGTGCGCTTGCCCAGTTCCCTGACGCGGTTGAGGGCCGGCAACAGTATACCCATAAGAATGGCAATCACTGCGATGACCACCAACAGTTCGATGAGTGTGAAAGCGCCGTGACACCACCACTTAATCCGGTTTTCTTGCATTTCACTTAAAAACATTATGATACATTTATTTGCAGGCAGTCTCCGCACTTTTTAGGCGACATATTTTAATGGTTTGTGAACAAAAACATATCGACCATCCGATGTCTTTATTAGATCTAAAAC
>DQCG01000523.1:2004-4959 GCA_003533825.1 Phycisphaerales bacterium | reverse complement strand
GATCAAAGAAGGCGCAGTAGTCATCGATGTCGGGGTTAATCGAATCGAAGATTCAACCAATAAAAGAGGCTACCGCCTTGTCGGCGACGTGGATTTCGAAGCGGTCAAGGAAAAGGCCTCGCTAATCAGCCCCGTACCCGGCGGCGTAGGCCCCATGACAATAACAATGCTGCTCTACAATACCGTCGAATCCGCAAGGCTGGCCGCAGGAATAGATGTCGGCGTCTAATCGTTTCCGAAGAACATCCGAACCAAAGCAGCACCGTCGCACAGCAGTCTCCAGGATGCCCGCCGGAATCCTGTGGGATTGTTGTTGACCTCGTTTGCACCTTTCGTATAATTACAATCTCCATTGTAAAAATACATTGAAAAATCATACAAAATCTTTAAGAAGAAAGACTGTAAATAAAGACGTGCCAATTATTGCTGCCGGTTTGCAGAATATCGCAACTGTGCACAGCACTGGCGAAACAATATTCAGGGAAGTCAGAAGTGAAAGGATTGTACAATGAGTAAACTAAAAGTTTTGTTGAGTCTGGTCTTATTGACGAGTCTCGTGACAACCTGCTTTGCGGCCGAAAGCGAGGATTTGTCAAAGGAGAACGCCGAACTGCGGCAGAAAGTCCAGAAGCTTGACAATGATCTGGAAGAACTCAAGAGAGCCATTATTCCACAAGACAACGCAACCGACACACAAACGCCGAAGATGGTGTGGTCGAGCCTGGACATCCAGATTTACGGGTACCTGAAACTCGACGCCGCTTATGACTCTTCACGGATTAATAACGGCAATTATGCCCAGTGGGTCGAGCCGGAGAACGAAAATGACGATGACAACCAGTTCAACATGACAGCTAACGAGAGCCGGTTCGGCGTAAAAATCAACGGCCCGGACAACGGTACAATGAAAACAAGCGGACGGGCCGAAGTGGACTTCTACGGCGGCACTAATGAGAACAAGGCACAACTGATGATGCGGCATGCCTATATGAAGCTGGATTGGCCCGATTGCCGGTTCAATATTATCGCCGGCCAGACATCGGACGTCATCAGCCCGCTGTTTCCCTCCACGGTAAATTACAGCGTCGGCTGGTGGACTGGTAACATCGGCTATCGGCGCCCACAGATTCGGCTGACAAAAGAATACGAGCTGAACGAACAGACCGATTTGAAGATCGAGGGCGCACTCGCCAAAACTATCGGCAGAGACTCAGTTACTCACACCGACTCGGGCGAGGACTCCGGCCTGCCCACGATTCAGGCAAGGGCGGGCATGACGCTGCCGGTGTACGGGCCCGGACCGACTGTAGTGGGTCTATCGGGGCACCTGGGAGAGGAAGAGTACGACATTGAGCCCAGCGGCCGAAACAAGGAATTCACCACGTGGTCGATCAACCTGGATGTTACCCAGCCGATTAGAAACTGGCTCTCGATCAAGGGCGAACTTTTCACCGGAGAAAACCTGGATGCCTACCTCGGCGGAATCGGCCAGGGCGTAACCACAACCGGATTGAATAGGTACGAAGAGGTCGGCAGCAAGGGCGGCTGGCTTGCGGCGAGCCTCGGACCGTGGGATAAAATGCGGTTTAACGTCGGCGGCGGATTCGACGACGTGGATCGCAGTAATGTCAATACAGACGATCGGACTATGAATCGGTCCATATTCGGTAATATGTTCTACACGCTCAATAAGAACACCGAATGGGCCGTAGAGCTTTCGCACTGGCGGACCGAGTACCGTGGTTCCGGCGATGGTGAAAGCCTGCGGTTACAGGCGGCCCTGATTTACAAATTCTGAAAAGGAGCTTTTTTCAGTTGACATGTTAAGGAAATTCAGGTAGATTCCCACTTTAATCCTATCTATATCCAAGAAGATAGTGAGGATATCTATTAAAATCAAGCTTTTAACATAGAGATTACTGTATAAACAATGCGCAGAAGAGCGTAAAAAAAGCAATTAACGCACAATAATGTTAAATTACTTAAAGGAGAATCCATGGGACAAAAAAAAGCGATTGACTCTCTTATGAGCGAGGAGCGAACATTCCCGCCGATAGAGCAGATCAAAGCCAATGCTTATGTCAATAGCATGGAGCAGTACCAGGAAATGTGGGAAAAGTCTATCGACGATCCTGACAACTTCTGGCTTGAGCAGGCAAAGAGCCTCCACTGGGACAAGGAACCAACAAAAGCTCTGGAGTACACGTGGGATACGAAAGGCCGTAAGATTGAGCATACATGGTTTGAAGACGGCCAACTTAACGTCTCATACAACTGCCTGGATCGCCATCTCGGAACGCCGATCGCAAAGAAAACCGCACTGTTGTGGCAGGGTGAGGCGGAAGACGCTGTTAAGAAATACACCTACGAACAGCTTCATAAGGAAGTCTGTAAGTTCGCCAATGTTCTGAAGTCAAAGGGTATAAAGAAAGGCGATCGCGTGGCGGTATACCTGCCCATGGTCCCGGAACTGCCCATCGTCATGCTGGCATGTGCCCGTATTGGCGCGATTCATTCCGTGATTTTCGGCGGTTTCAGCTCGGACGCCATCCAGGGCCGTGTTAACGATTCCGACTGCAAAATGCTGATTACATCCAATGTTTCGCTGCGTGCCGGAAAACATATCAGGCTCAAGGATATCGCCGACGTTGCATTAGAGGGCACACCGACAATCGAAAACGTAATCGTGGTCAAAGTCAATAACGAGACCTGCAATATGAAAGACGGCAGGGATGAATGGTATCACGATGAGATGGCCGGGGCGGCGGAAGAATGCGAAGCTGTGCCGATGAATTCCGACGACCCACTGTTTATCCTGTACACGTCCGGCTCAACCGGCAAACCCAAGGGCGTCGTCCACACAACAGGCGGATACCTGATGCACATCACGCTGACTCACAAAATCGTCTTCAACATTCACGACGATGATATTTACTGGTGCACCGCCGATATCGG
>DQCG01000523.1:0-1921 GCA_003533825.1 Phycisphaerales bacterium | reverse complement strand
CTGATGTTCGAGGGAGTTCCAACCTACCCGGACGCCGGCCGCTTCTGGCAAATTTGCGACAAATTCGGCGTTACAGTTTTCTATACGGCACCGACAGCAATTCGGGCGCTGATGCGTCTCGGCGACGAATGGCCCGCGAAATACAAGCTGGACACGATGAGGATTCTCGGCACGGTTGGTGAGCCCATCAATCCTGAAGCATGGATGTGGTATTACGAAAAAATCGGCCGCAAACGCTGCCCAATCGTCGATACATGGTGGCAGACGGAGACCGGCGGATTCATGATTACACCCTTGCCGGGCACCCATACACTGAAACCGGGCAGCGCCAACTGTCCTTTCTTCGGCGTCGATCCGGTCGTTCTGCGGGACGATGGCAGCCAGTGCGATGCAAACGAAGGCGGCAAGCTGTGCATCCGTAAACCGTGGCCCGGAATGATGCGAACCATGTGGGGCGACCACGACAGATTTGTGGATACATATTTCACTATGTATGACAACATCTATTTTGCCGGCGACGGTTGTCGTGTTGACCAGGACGGCGATTACTGGCTCATGGGCAGAATCGACGACGTTGTGAATGTATCCGGCCACCGAATCGGTACTGCCGAGGTCGAAAGTGCACTCGTCAGCCACGATAAAGTTGCCGAAGCGGCGGTTACGCCCATCCCCCACGAAATCAAGGGGCAGGGTTTATATGCCTTCGTGACGCTCGTTGGCCATGTCGAGGAGAGTGACGAGCTGAAGAAGGAGCTTATCCTGCACGTGCGAAAGGAGATTGGTCCGATCGCAGCACCTGAAGCAATTCAGTTCGCGCCGGCTCTTCCGAAGACCCGCTCCGGCAAGATTATGCGGCGCATCCTGCGTAAAATCGCCGAGAAGAATACGGATAACCTCGGTGATATTACCACACTCGCCGATCCTCATGTGGTCGAGAACCTGATTAAAGGCCGAGGCGAGTAAAACGCCTTCTTGAAAAGGACTGAGAGCCGGATGCGCACAATCTTGCGCATCCGGCCCATTTTATTGAAAGGAAGATTATGGCCGAGCAAGAAAAAGTGATGAACCGTTGGCTTGTGGTGGTGGGTGGAATCTTAATCCAGTTGTGTCTTGGCGCGATCTATGCCTGGTCCGTATTCACACCCTCGCTGAAGGAAAGCGGATGGACCAGTCAGCAAACGCAGTATGTTTTTTCAGCAGGACTGGCATCCTTTGCCATCGTCATGGTATTGGCCGGCGCTTTTTTGATGCCCAAACTCGGCCCTCGCAAGCTCGCCATCCTCGGCGGCATTGTTCTCGGCATCGGTTATCTACTCGGCGGATTAGCCGGTGGCACAAACGTAACCATGCTGGTCATCTTCATCGGCTTAATTGGCGGTGGTGGTATAGGCCTGGGGTATGTGGTGCCGATTGCCGTGGGCATGCGATGGTTCCCAGATAAAAAGGGACTTATCACAGGTCTTGCCGTGGCCGGGTTTGGATTCGGGGCCATGCTCTGGGTCAAGCTCGGCGGTGCCTGGGGCAATCTCATCGCGACCTATGGCCTGAGCCAGACCTTCAGCATCTATGGGATCCTCTTTGGCATCCTGGTTTCCGTTGGCGGTATCTGGATGGTGTATCCCCCCGAAGGCTGGAAGCCGGCGGGTTGGACCCCACCACCGCCCAAGGCGGGGCAAGTCGCCGAAGGCACCAACTACGTGGCCGGCCAGATGCTGAAAACGCCGCAGTTTTTCATGATCTTCCTGACGTTTGTGTTCAGCGCAGGCGCCGGCTTGATGACCATCGGCTTGATGAAGCTCTTCCCCAAGGAGGCGCTGCAGGCGGCCGGCCAGACGCCGGAACAGGCCAGCGCCATCGCAGGTACGGCCATGGCCGTGTTCTTCTCTCTGGCCAATGGTTTTGGGCGGATCGCCTGGGGCAC
>DQCG01000395.1 GCA_003533825.1 Phycisphaerales bacterium | reverse complement strand
GCCTGGTCGTACTGGCCGGTCAGAAGAGTTGCCCTGGTGGGGCTGCATTTAGCGCAATTATAGAATTGAGTAAACCGCATTCCGCCTGTCGCCAGTGCATCGAGGTTCGGCGTCCTGATTTCTCCGCCGTAGCAGCCGATATCGGAATACCCCAGGTCGTCGGCCATGATAAGAATAATATTCGGCTTGGAAACGCTGCGCTCGGCTGCTTTCAAGTATTCCGGCAGGGCCAGTGATACAGCTCCAAGCCCCAGAATTTTCAAAAAATCACGTCTTGTCTCATTACCCATATTCATTCCATTTCTTTTCGTTTGTGCTGAAGGCTATGTTTGATCTTAGTATCACGCTGCTTATTTGATACTTAACGAATCCTTATCCGGCAATTTCGGAAAAGCCGCATGCGGCTCGGCCTGATACCAGAACGCCACCGATGAAAGGTCGTCCTGCAGTGGCAGATATCTTCCTTCGCTTTTCCATCCCAGCGCCTGCATGGTGACTTTCACGTCCTTTTCGAATCGTATGGGATCCATAATATGCCAGCGGTATAGACTGAAACGCGGCTGTTCTTTCGACTTGATCACCTGGGGCATACCGGCGTAGGGCGTGACAAACTCCTGATATTCACTTGTCCCCGGTTTGTGAAAACCGTATGAGCCGCAGAAATAATCCTCGGTTCCGGTGCCGCAAATCGTCGGGAATTCCCTGTCGCCGTCCATGAAGAACTTAATCTCTCCTTCGCCCCACCAGCCCGGGCTGTTCGAGCCCCATATCATATAGGTTCCGACGTATTGTCCCTGTCCGCGCACGCCGTCGAGAATCGTATAATCCTGTTTATACGGCAGCGGATTTACACGCCGGAATTGAGCATGCAGGTAGCCCATGTCGGCGGGAATCTCAGTCAACGTGTAATCGATCTGGTAATACAGGACCATGTCCTTTTCATCGATATTGGTCATCGTAATTTTGAAGCCTTTGCGGAAAGGCATCAGCCAGTAGCAATTGAATCCGCTGCCGGGATTCACACAAACGGCCAGAGAGGAAATTGTCGTATATTGTCCCATACCGCACGCAAAGAAATCGCCGGCGGGGCATTCGATCGAGGGAGTATCCTCGCCGTCCCAGTAGAATCGCAGAATATTGAACCGGTTGTTGCCCGTCGGGGTCATCCAGATGTGCTGGATCGCCCCGGAACCTTTGATGTCGGCCATTACGAAAGTCTGCCCGGCCTTGATTCTGACCGAAGGTGAAACTTTCCATTTTTGCCCCAGCTCGCGGGCGGCCCTGGCGCCGGTGCCTTCGGTTGCCATGCCCCCCTTGCCCTTTTCACCTGTGAAATTTTCCGGGCTGACCGAGCGCGTTTTGGCGTTCGACAGGCGGGGCAAACTTGCCATGCTCATGCTCAGGTCGTCGAAGTCCAGTTTCTGCCCATATAGCCCGGTAGATGATAAAGCAATAAACAAGAAGATGCAAAGCATCCAAATACCGAGTTTTTTCTTCGTAATTGTCGCCCCGGATTGTGCTCTAAATTTTGCAGCGAGTTTCATGATCTGTCCTTTCCTTATTGTTTAACCTTGTTCATTTTGACAATACCATCAACAGCCGGGCGATTTTGAACTCGGCGCAGACACATTAATCAATTTACTTTAATCTCCCAGTTCGATACCTCGCATTACCAACCGGTCGAAACGATACGGCGATTCGCTTGCCGCCCAGGCCATGCCGCGAAGCAGCAGTATCCGCATATAAGGATCATCGAACGTCCACGTATAGTGCCCGAGTATACAACTGAAAACCCGTCCCTTGCCATACTGATAGGTATAGAACATGGGCTCGGGTTTGGTCTGGTCGGAATCTTCGCTGATCGTCTCATCGGACGTCGCCAATATCGTGACTTTGCTGCGGTCGCCTTTCAAAGGCCAATATGCTTCGTCCAAAACATCAATCGTCCCGGGCAGGCCAAGGCAGATGGGATGGTCCGCCGCTGTAACCTTCAGGGACACTGGGCCGTGACGCCAGCGAGTATAACCATATTCCCACGCCAGTCCCATGAGCTGCGCTGCCTCGTCAACGATATCTACGCCCTCCGGAATAATCACGGCCGGGTGCAGGATGGCGAAACCTCCGCCCCGAGACAGAAACTTTTCCAGGTCCTTGAGCTTTTCTTTGTCGTACTGAATGTAACAGAACGCTGCAACCAAATCGGCGATCTCGAACTGCTCTTTGCTCGGCCAGCCATAAGCTGTCGAGACTTTAACCTTCGGCGCACCGGCGAGTCCACGATTCTTTTTGCCTTTCGGTGCAGGGCCGTAAAGATTGACCTGTTTTTCCCGCCCCGCTTTCCTTCCGCCGAGCAGTACGGCCCATCGCTTTTGCCATAACGGATAATCGTGCTCGTTTTCTGCGTGGTCCTTCTTAAATGCCACGAGCACGACGTTCAACTCACGCAGCTTTCGGTTCGACGGCGGTTTCGGGGCTCTCGCAAGGACCGCTTCGACTTCGCTGCGGCTGCGAGGTTTCGGCGCCTCGACTGCGAGCAGGCTCGATGCAAGCTGAAGGCTGATGATAGTTACGATCAGAAAATTGAAAGATATTCTGCTTTTCATGACTTATCCCTTTCTACTTACGCTCTCTATAACAAACCTCACGTACTGCTCAGCGAATATATTTCCTCGTAGCGGCTAACCGAACGATCATTAAAATTCCAATATATATTGCTGCAACGAGGCCGGATTGCAAGCAAAAAACCGGGCAACTGAAGTATGACAGCGGCCGCACAGAAATTTTTCTTGCAACGAGACGGCTATTTTGGTAAAAATACAAGTGGTGGCATTCACGGGTTTTTCTTACTAATTTGGTGGTGTCATTCCAGTTTTTCGATAAAGGCTCATATTGAGCAATTAAAGGAAGGAGGCAATAACAAATCGTAAAAGAAGTTTTCCCCGACATATATAGGTAATATTTTGCCAAACTTAAAATCATTAACAGTCGCTTTGGTGTGTGGCCAGAGCATGATTGATCAAACTTAACATAAGGAGGATTATCATGAGCAGAAAATTGGTTTATTTAACTTCTTTTGTTTTGGTGCTGTGCGTAACGTCAGGCGCGGCGAACGCTTACCTCGTGGCGTATTGGCCTATGGATGAGGGCTCGGGCACGACGGTCGGTGACGCAACGGGCACTTGGGATGGAACGATTACCGGCAGCGTCACCTGGGTTGATGGCAAAGAGGGAATGGCTTTGGAATTCCCGGGAGGGCAGAACTATGTGGATTGTGGCAACGTGGAGATAGGTCCCGACATGACCCTAGCCTACTGGTGTTTCAATCCGGAGAAGACATTTGAGAGGTCAATCGGTCAGCACAGTGGCAACTACACGACCGATCCGGGTTGGTGCGTCTATTCGCGAAACGAGAGT
This sequence comes from Phycisphaerales bacterium, assembly GCA_003533825.1. Lineage (GTDB taxonomy): Bacteria > Planctomycetota > Phycisphaerae > Sedimentisphaerales > Anaerobacaceae > JAFGPJ01. Next base: position 1,038 of record DQCG01000395.1, on the reverse strand, counting down.
GAAGGGACAGTCTGGTTTAGGGTACACGGCGCCGATGATGCGTGGAACGGAGGCGATATTATTATTCCCGACAATTTGCCGAATACGGAATGGTATCATCTGACGTTTACTTTTGACGGTACAACCCGCGAACTCAAAGGGTATCTCAACGGCGAGCTTAAGGTATCCAAGAACTGCGAAGAAGGCCGTTCCATATACCCAAACACGAACGATCTACGAATGGGCCACGTGGGGACCGGTGAGCCGTTTTCCGGCATGTTTGATGAGGTTGCCGTATGGAACCACGTGCTGACCGAGGGCGAGATACTGGCGGTAATGGCGGGACATATAGGAGGAGCAAATCCATGTGCCTTCAGCCCCGATCCGGCTGACGGCGATTTGCATGAGGATACATGGATAACTCTTTCCTGGAAACCAGGAGGTTTTGCGGTTTCACACGATATATATTTGGGTGACAACTTTGAAGATGTAAACAATGGCGTCGGCGACACGTTCCGAGGCAACCAGGGGGACACTTATTATGTTGCAGGTTTTCCGGGGTATGCTTACCCGGACGGTCTCGTTCCGGGTACGACTTACTACTGGCGAATTGATGAGGTCAACGAAGCCGAGCCTAACAGTCCCTGGAAAGGTGATGTATGGAGCTTCCTGATTCCTCCGAAGACTGCGTATTACCCCGAACCGGCGGACGGAGTTGAATTTGTCGATCTTAATGTTCAGCTTACATGGACGGCGGGTTACGGCGCAAAATTACACTATATAGTCTTCGGCGAAGATTTCGACGAGGTCAGCAACGCCGTCGCAGGCACTCCTAATGGCCCTGCAACATACTCTCCAGGCCCGCTCAAGTTGGCCAAGACTTACTACTGGCGAGTCGATGAGTTCGACGGCGTCGAGACGTATAAAGGCGAAATTTGGAGCTTTACTACCCTGGGCGCTGTAAGCGGCCCGAATCCGTCTGATGGCGCCATGGGCGTAAAGCCGACAGTCGTCCTTGGCTGGGACGCCGGAGCGGTCGCCGCTTCGCACGAGGTGTAC
>DQCG01000061.1 GCA_003533825.1 Phycisphaerales bacterium | reverse complement strand
GATTAATTTCTCAACTTTTTTCTCGTCAAGACTTCGAACGAGGTCTACCATGTGCAGGAAAATCGTTCTGCTGTTGGATAAATGCTTTGTGGCAACATCCTGCTTCTGGGTACGCATCGCTTTAACATCCAGTCCGACAAACTCGCCGGCTTTGCCGTAATCGTATTTATCGAGAATGCGTACCTGATTGAACGCCCTTCGCAGGTCCACGGAGCCAAAGCTCTTATCCTCGTCGAATTTCAGGCCGTTCTGGTCGTTCAGATGGACGGTAAAGAGCTTGTCGTAAGCAAGGGCAAAACCCATTTCATCCGAAGGATCAAGGCCGGCAAGAATTGCATGAGCAGTCTCGATATTGACTCCGACGCGCTCGGGCTCGTTCGTCATGTAACTGATGGCAACAGCATGCCCTGTCGTTGGAATGTACGCCTGATCCATAGGCTCATTCGGTTTCGGCTCAATTGCGATTTTAACGTCGGGATTATAAGCAAGCATGTCATTGATAGCCTTTGCAATTCGCTGCACGGCGACATTGCTGTCCTTGGCTTCGCGGATATATGTCCCCTCGCGGGCGAGCCACAGCACCACCAGCTTGCAATCGAGAGCGGCGGTAATATCGAGCATCCGCTGACTGCGCTCTTTGGCGTAAGCGCGACAGGCCGGATCGTTTGACGTGTAGGCGCCATCGATTGTTTTACCACCCTCCCAAAGTCTTGGCGCAACAAACTCCGCCACCAACCCTTCGCCCTCGAGCATATCCCGCACTTCTTCGGCCTTTTTGATGATTTGCTCCGGGCTCAGATCATCCATGTCCGGCACGGCATCGTCATCGTGAAACTGCACGGCATCGAAACCTAACTTTTTATACAGCTTTAGTTTCCCGCCGAAAGCTATAGTATCTCTGACCGTCGGCCCAAACGGATCGGCTCCCTCGTGGATATTCCACGGCCCAAATGAAAAACGATATTCTCCTGCCATTTTATTTCTCCTTAGTTACAAAAAGTAATCATAAAATTCGAGGCATTCCTCAAAGCATGTCTCTTGTCTTTTGAAATCGCACACATCTTCCATGATCGCACCGGCCCCCTGTTGGGCGATGATCCGGCCGAGTTCCAAACTCTCGGCATCCGCCGGATCGCGATAATGTAAGGCAGCACCAATCACACAGGACACCGATTCGGTCGAAAGAGCATGATTTCGCAATAAATGCACCAGTCCGGCCAATCGTTCTTTCGATCCCAGCTTTCGCAGCGGATTGCGAGCGACTCTTTGAACTGTGTCGGCAAGGTCCCGATTGGGAAAACGCCGGTTCAGCAACTCATCAAGATGCCGCTCTAATCCGGCTTCATCTAAACCGAAAGACTCAATAAGGCATTGTTTAGCAACATTCAACAGCTCTGTCAAGTTCTTCCTGATTTCAGATATTTCCAGAGCCTCGTACAAAAAGTGGCAATCGGAAAGATAACCGAAATATGCCAGCGCCGCACCTCCGGCGTTACTCGTATACAATTTGCGGGCGTAAATGGCCTCAATTTTATCGGTGAACGTGAATCCTTCGACTCCACAAACAACGCCGCCCTGCTCTCCTTTCCACGTCCGTCTATCCACATAAAACGTCTGGCCGCCTTCAGCGATTAAATCAAGCCCGTTTTCCGCGCCTCGTACCATTCGTTCGACAGAGCAGCGAACACAGGCAAAGTTCTCTTCGGTGCATCCGGCGGCCAATAAAGCCCCGGCAAGCACTTTTTCGGCGTCGGGCCAGTTCTCACACAGCAGAATATTCAGCGGCCTGCTTCGCCGCTCCGAGGCACCCGACAATCCTGCGGCCACGATCCGTGCCACTGTTTCGAGATTCCGGCCACCGACGGCGGTTGCCGTGAAAAGACATTTCGCAAGAGCTTTTGAGATTTCTTCGCCTTGTTCCGGCGTGAAAACCTTATAACCGGATACATTACACTCCTTTTTTTCAGCCCCCGTTACATGCACAATGTAACCATCAGCCTCTTTTAGACGCTGAGCCAGTTGCGCGTTGGTCTCAACAAAGACCGGCGTCAATCCACTTGCCGAAAGCAGTCTGGCAATAAAACCTCGCCCTACGGCACCGGCGCCAAATATAACAACGCTGTCTTTCATTTTTATCACCGCGACAGGAAACAGGATACGGCAATTCCACATCTATGACCCTGTCACTGCACAGATTCTCCGGTATTGCTGTATTTCTCCTGCAGCACCGCATTGGCGTGACGGGCATAATGGGCGCGAAGGTCGCCCGCGTATTCTTTCAGAATTTTTTCGCCGAGTCCTTCGTAATCACCGCAGCGATACAGGGCACGCGCCAGTACCAGCTCACGCAGAGAGTTGTTTCTCGTCGTCGTATCGGTGGCGCTTGCCGGAATTCCGCGACCGGCACGATCGATATCGGTAAAAGCGTGACCTCGTATGCCGGATTTAGCCAGCAGCATGGCCAGAGGTTTAGCGGCGGCCGGTTCGGCAAGGCTCTCCAGCGCCATCGCCACCGCCCGGCAATGCGAAAATTCGCTTTCCACATCGAGCTGCCCGGCCTTCTCCAGAATCACGTCCAGCGCACGCCCGTCACGTGTCCGGCCCAGAGCAACAATCAGGCTGTCAAGCTCACTCATGCTCATTCCGAATTGGCCCATACCGGTGTAATTCCAGCCCTTGTCCCAATCACGTGACCTCACTGCCTCGGCCAGTATACCGGCACCTATCGGGTCACCGAGCATTCCAAGAATATGGGCGTACGCAAGCTTGCTTTTTTTTGCCTGTGCATTCTTATAAGCTTTCTTGAGCAGGGGCATCGAATCCTGTCGCTGGGCGAGAATAATCTCCAATCCTTCGAAGTTATTCACGACACGTTCGACAGCCTCAGCAATCTTTTCCTGAGGCAATGGGAACGAATCCTCATCGGTCAGAACCCTTTTAGGCAGATTTCCCTTTTTGATGAGATTCTTCTGAAGTGCCTTAATATCGATATCACGCACTGATTTGCCGCTCCCGGCGGCCATAGCCGCGGCCAGGCCCGCCGCGTAGCCCTGATTCTGGATATCGGGCTGCATCCGGATAACAGGCATGGCATCACGATGAGCGCTAACACCAAGCCCTGTGACCAGGATTCCATCCAGCCCCTTCGGCAGCAGGCAGCGGTAAGGTACATCCACAAATATCTCTTCCCTGTCCGGCGGTCTAATCAGGAAAACCGGATGAATTGTATAGCCATGCGTGTCGAAATTGCTCCGGGAAATTACGATTGTGTCGGGGTACGTTCGTCCGATCGAGATATCCATCGGTGACATCGTAAAGTCACCGACGATCCGCCGGCGCTCACGTGTATCCAGCAATTGTCCCAAGTCATAGGCATCTTTGTACTTTTTCTTAGCTACAACGAACGAACGCCAGATATCAAGGACATCACCGTCGTCAATGAATGTCCAATCCGTGTTGGTATAGCCGGCACCGAGCTTGAGCGGGGGAAGTCCTGCCCCTTGTACGGCAACGCTTGTGCCGTCCGTATAGACACATGCGGCACCCGCCGAAGCGGCAATATCCGCATTGCCTGTCGAATCGATAACCGTCCCGGCAAGGACAATTCCACGTCCCTCCGGCGTTGCGACAACAACACCTTTGACATCCCGGCCATCGACATACGCACCACATCCGAGCGTGCCGAACCAAATATCCGCGCCGGCTTTACGCAATTCTTTACGATACCACTCTTTCTTCCACTCGACATTCCATCTACCACGTACCGTCTTGCCATACCCTCCGTAACCGGCGACACCATTATCTATTTCCCTGGTAAAACCGTTTAGATAACCGTAATAATAACTGCTGATATACCCCATCGTACCCACACCGCCGAGACCGTGGAGATACTCAACTACAAGCGTTTTTGCCCCCTGCCGCGCCGCGGCGATACCGGCCGGCGCTCCACCTGTACCACCGCCGACCACCACCACGTCATACTCTCCGAGAACAGGCACTTGGCGCTTGTCTGCGGAAATGCTCGTAAGCCTCTTTTGCTCCGGGCGAATCCCTGCAAGATTTTCATGGACATCTCCAGGGCTTGCAGCTTGCATATCTTTACTGGGAACTTTCACATTTACCGGCCCCGGAATATTTTTCGCATGCAAAGCGGCAGCCTCACCAATGCGACTGCCAACCTTCATTAACTCCAACGGCCTAAGCAGCTTCGCTGCAGCACGGCGTGAAACATCGGCACAACCACCAAGCACGAATAAGTGTTCAACCCTCTTGGATCGGAAGACATCCAAATCAACCTTTTCCACGCCGGGCCAGATACCGGACAGGCTCTTCTTGCCCTTTAGGGGATCGGGTGGAACCTGAAAAAGCACTTCTGAAGTATCCACCACTGTAGGATTCCAGGTTTTGTCACGCGCAATTTGCTCGACTTTCGCAAAGGACGCAAAAGAACCATCCTCCATCGGTATTTTGAGCGTGTATTCAACAGCTTGCCTTGGCGGACCTTCGCCTGTGAGTATCGGGGCAGGCATTTTTCTCGCCGGCAGTTCATTATCGGTCGACAACTGGTCGCCAACGACGATATACTTGAAGGTATGGAATCCAGCAGGGTAAGGTTCGAAATCAGCTCCCGCAATTCTCGCTACAGTTGCTCGTGGTGTTGCATCAATGATAACCTTGGCTTTTACAGCCTGCCGGCCGGAGCGGTTAGCCATTATAATACCGGCCGGTTTCCCGTCATTGTCACGCAGAACATCAGTTGCATAACAGCTATACAGAAACTGTACACCTGCATCGAGTAGAGCATCATCCAAAGTACGTTTTACCTGCATTGGAGTCGGCGGTATTCTAACAGCCGCTTTATCGGGCTCAGCTAATAAACTGTCATCTTCTATTATAATTTCGCCCAGAAGTACTCTATTGACATCGGGACTCTTCTCGATACGGAATTTCACATACCGGGCTCTTCCGGCAACCGACGCCGAGAGCTCCACCGGCCCCCATGGTTCCGGTAGAGCCTCCCCAAGCCTTTTGTTTTCGATAACGGCAGCCTGCTTCCATCGTTGTTTATCGTTGCTTAGAAAAACAGTTATGTTCTTTACCTCAAAATCATCACCTTGCGAGGAGCTGCGGCGTTGATAGGCCATGATGTGGACCTTCTTGAGTTGGTGTTCGGTACCCAAGTCTGCGATTAGGCTCACGTCGCCGTTATACTGAACGCTCTGACTCGCCGCACTATGCCATTTGCCGTCAGTAAGTAACGACGGCGGCTGCCTGTCCCTGTGAATGGCAGCGGACGTTTTGTCTGCTTCATAGGTGAATTCGATTTTATTCCGCGAAAAAGATGAAACAGCCGGCTCGGCAAAAACCTTTTTTGCAAGCGGCAGTGTCGGTACCTCATCAGGCTCCAGCCACAACCGGTATGTACCGCAAATGTCTTCGCCGAGGTATGGGCGCTGCGCCGCAAGAAAAACCCTTGCTCCAGCCTGTGCGGCTTTGACCGCCGCGGCCACACCACCCGAAGTTCCGCCGACAACCACAACATCAACATCATAAGCGACCGTAATATCCCTTGCCGATTCATTCACTGCTCTTTCATGCCCGCTGCGCACAGTTTGTTCGGTGCCGGAAACGCCGCTTTGCGAGGCCTTAACACAATCTCCCTGCAAATAAGGCAGCCAAAACAACAACGCAAGCAGTATAATCTGAACAAATTTCTTCACTTTCAGGCCCTTTCAACAAATATCTTCAGTTGCCCCCTTCTGTTTCATCCCGTCCTTAATGACCATCGCTCGATATTTATCCATCGCTGCAAGAGTTATCTTTGAATTGTTATGTTAACCAACATTAAATTAGTTGTAAAGATTGCATTATTTCCAATAAGAATCCTTCATTTACTTTGTTTTGTCCACATAATGCTTCAAAATAATACATTTTCCCCTTGAAACAAAGGCAGCTAATTTGATATAAATATAATAAGTGAGGTTTTAATACGTACAGACGGGCAACTGCTGATTTTGGTCATCCGGGATTGAGATTTCTATACTTTTCCAGGAATTTCTCAAAAGGCGTAACACTGAGGAAAAAGTAATGATGCTGCCAGAGTTGTATTATTCGCAGTTACGCTCTTCATCTTTCAATTGATTGTTCATATTGAGATTCTCGGAGGAGACAGATAATCTCTGGCCGGATAAAGTGACCGTCGACAGGTGGATATGAATCGAGCACAGCGAAGATAAAAATATTATTGGTCGCTTTGGCGCTTGTTCAAAGCATAATTAACCAGAATTTTTTATAAGGAGGACTACTATGTGCAGAAAATCGATTTATCTAATTTTTTCCGTTCTTGTGCTGAGCATAGCAGGTAATACCTCAGCCGATCTCGTGGCTTACTGGACACTCGACGAGGGAAGCGGGGACAGTATCTACGACATAAGCGGCAACGACAATAACGGGACCATCAATGGCGCCACGTGGGGTGAAGGAAAATATGGAAATGCTCTTCAGTTCAACGGGCAAGACAACTATGTAGAAGTACCCTCCTCAGACAGTCTCGAAATAGATGAAAATGTAACAATTGCCACATGGATAAACTGGATTGATGCCGGCGATACATGGATTTGCATCCTGGCAAACGGACAGCAAAACGGCCCATGGGAAAATTACGGATTATTTATTAATCGTAGCTCAAGATTTGTCTACTTCACACTTTCTTTGGACGACGAACATGTTCCGCAACAAACAGCAAATAATATAACAGTTCCAAACGAATGGGTGCATCTCTGCGCGACATGGGACGGTTCTACCGCAAGGATATATGTAAACGGAGAGATGGAGCTGGAAATAGCCAAGCCTGGAACACTCACTTCTCCGGGACTTCCTCTGCGAATCGGTCATCGAAGCGGAAGCGCACATTATTTTAACGGAACCATCGACGAAGTTCGAATCTATAACAACGTGCTGACCAAGCCCAAAATCCTCGCCGCAATGGAAGGCGGGCAGGGGTATCCTTATGCCCTGGGCCCCAGCCCCAAGGATGGCGCTCTGTATGCTGATACATGGCTTAGCCTGAGCTGGGGAGCGGGAGATTACGCAGTCTCACACGATGTGTATCTTGGCGAGAATTTTGACGATGTTAACAATGGGACAGGTGATACGTTCCGTGGCAACCAGGACCTGGCATATTTTGTCGTCGGCTTCCCCGGATATCTTTATCCCGACGGCCTTGTTCCAGGTACGACTTATTACTGGCGGATTGATGAGGTCAACGAAACCGAGCCCAACAGCCCGTGGAAAGGAAATGTCTGGAGCTTCTCGATTCCTCCAAAAACTGCGTATTATCCCGGTCCGGCCGACGGTGCCGAATTTGTCGATCTTAATGTGCAACTTGAATGGACGGCGGGTTTCGGCACAAAATTGCATTATGTGGTCTTCGGCGAAGATTATGACGAGGTCAGTAACGCCACGATGGGTATTCCCAACGGCATTCCGAGTTACAGTCCCGGCCCGCTTAATCTGGCTAAGACTTATTACTGGCGTGTCGATGAGTTCGATGGTATCGAGACGCATAAAGGCGAAGTCTGGAGTTTCACCACTCTGGGTGCGGTCAGCGGCCCGAATCCGGCCGATGGTGCTGTGGATGTGAAGCCGTCGGTGGTTCTTAGCTGGGTTGCGGGCGCAGTCGCCGGTTCGCACGAGGTGTACTTCGGCACGGATGCGGACGCCGTGGCCAACGCCACGACAGCCTCACCCGAGTATCAGGGAATCAAGGCCCTTGGCGATGAAAGCTATGACCCCGGCAAGCTTACGTTGAACACAGCCTACTACTGGCGGATCGACGAAGTTAACTCCGCCAGTCCCGATAGTCCCTGGGCCGGCAACGTCTGGAGCTTTACGACGGGCGATTTCTTTGTCATCGACGACTTCGAGGACTATAATGCAGACAACCCGATATGGGAGGAATGTACTGATGGTTTGGGTTACGGTACTCCTGGCGTTGTTCCATATTTTGCCGGTAACGGTACTGGTGCCGCTGTAGGCGACGAAACCACTGCGTCTACCTGTGAGGAAACAATTGTCCACGGTGGCAACCAGTCGATGCCGTATACATACGACAACAATAAGCAAGGCTACGCGAAATATTCGGTAGCGGAGCATACGTTGACAGACCAGCGAGACTGGACCGAGGAAGGTGTTACGGAATTGTCGCTGTGGTTCAGAGGCTATCCAGCGTCCGTCGGCAGCTTCGTCGAGGGCCCGGTCGGAACCTACACCATGACCGCCTCCGGCGCGGATATCTGGAACGTCAACGGCGTCGAAGCTGATGAATTCAACTTTGCTTATAAGATGCTCACCGGCGCCGGCTCAATTATCGCAAGAGTCGATAGCATCGAAAACACGAACGACTGGGCCAAAGCCGGCGTGATGATTCGCGAGTCGCTCAGCCCGGATTCGGCGCACGCCTTTGCCTGTATCACTCCCGCCAACGGGGTTGCCGCTCAGGGCCGGCCCGATACGGGTGCCGCAAGCTTCAACACCGCTCAGGGTGGGATTACAGCGCCTTACTGGGTGAAACTGGAGCGCAGCGTCTCCGGCAACTTTACGGTTTCGCATTCGGCAAACAGCTCGACCTGGCAGCCGGTAACGGGCGCCACGCCGCAGAATATCCCGATGGGTTCGAATGTGTATATTGGTTTGGCAGTGACGAGCCACGATGCAGCACTGACGTGCCAGGCGGTATTCTCGAATGTCTCAATTGCCGGGACAGTCAGCCAGTCGTGGACACACCAGGATATCGGCATAGCCAGCAACGATCCTGAGCCGCTTTACGTGGCGGTATCCAACAGTACCGGAGCACCTGCGGTGGTAGTCCATGATGATCCGGCCGCGGCAACAATAGACACCTGGAGAGAGTGGGTTATCCCGCTTCAGGTTTTTGCCGATCAGGGCATAGTCCTGAGCAACGTCGACAGAATAGCGATTGGCCTGGGCACCCAAGGCAACATGGCCACGCCCGGCGGT
>DQCG01000452.1 GCA_003533825.1 Phycisphaerales bacterium | reverse complement strand
TCATCTTGTTGACGGTTCCGAAATTGCCCGAGGCGCTCAGGTCAACCGCAAACATTACCGTCATTTCGCGTTCCTCGACGAAGCGCTTTATGTATGGTCTGCCTGTGCGTGCCGTCACGTTCCAGTCGATGGTGCGGATGTCGTCGCCCGGCGTGTACTCGCGGACTTCGTCGAACTGCATCCCCCGGCCTTTAAAAACACTCTCGTACTGGCCGGCAAAACTGGCGTTTACCGCCCGGGAGGTGTAAATCTGAATCTGCCTGATCTTTTTTATTAATTCCTTGGGTATCATCGCGTTTTAAAACAAAATCGCTGCGGATGTTTTTACGGCACTTCGATACTGTCGAAAATTGTTTTAATGATGTCTTCGCTGGTTTTATCTTCGGCCTCGGCTTCGTAGCTGACGATAACTCTGTGCCTAAGAACGTCGGGCCCGATGCTCTTGACATCCTGCGGAGTGACATAGCCTCTTTGCTGGACGAACGCGTGAGCCTTTGCGGCGACGGCGAGGTAAATTGTCGCTCTCGGCGAGGCTCCGTAGTTAATGAAATTGGCCATTTCTATGCCGTACTTATCCGGCTCTCTGGTCGCACAGACGATATCGACGATGTAATCCTTAATTTTTTCGTCGATGTATATTTCGTCGACGACGTTTCTAACCTGAGAAATATCTTCGGGGCTGATGACCGCTTTTATATCGAAATGAATATCCGTCGCGGCCATTCTATCGAGAATCTGCCGCTCCTCGTCCTTGTTGGGATAATCGATTTTGAGCTTCAGCATAAAACGGTCCAACTGCGCCTCCGGCAGCGGGTATGTTCCCTCCTGCTCGATAGGATTCTGCGTGGCCAGCACCAGGAAAGGACTGGGCACGGGAAAGGTTTCATCGCCGATGGTCACCTGCCTTTCCTGCATGGCTTCCAGCAGGGCGCTTTGCACCTTGGCCGGCGCCCGGTTGATTTCGTCGGCCAGGATAATATTGGCGAAAATAGGACCTTTGCGTGTGTGAAAATCGCCATCTGATTGCCGATAGATTTGCGTGCCGATCAGGTCAGCCGGCAACAGGTCGGGGGTAAACTGAATACGCTTGAAATCCGCGTTGATCGCGCGGGATAGAACCGTTACGGCCATCGTTTTTGCCAGACCCGGCACGCCCTCCAGCAAAATATGCCCATTGGCCAGCAATCCTATCAGCATGCGCTCAAGCATATACCGCTGACCGACGATAACTTTATCCATTTCTGCAAAAAGTGCCCTTACAAATTCACTTTTCTGCCGTACCAATTCTCCGATCTGCTTGACATCTGTTGTCATAAGGATTTCTCCTTTAAAATCTTACCTTGAAGTCCAATAAATTCCTAAATTTGCGCCCGATTTTAATAAGGGCTTTTGTACGTTAAAGCAAGTAGTTTTTTTACGGCTTACCCCTGTAAAAAGTTCGTATTATGCAAAAAAAAACTGCAAAATTCAAGGTCTGAAATAATATCGAACTAATCTTCTGTTCCTGGTACTTGATGGATTACAATTTTGAAATATTTGTAACAAAAACAAGGTCTCGATCAGCCATTGTATGGATGTTTCCAGGGCTTACGATACTCGCGCTGCAGCAGTTTAGCGGCCTCGGGATTGCCTGTTATTGTCTGGGATTCCTGATCCCAGTTAATCTTGCTTTCTACATCATAGGCGATCATAGCCAGTTTTACGGTAGTGGTAGAATAATATCCTTCTTCGGTAGTGCAGAGCGGCTGTTTGCGGCTCTGAACAGCCTGGAGGAAATCGGCCATGTGCTCAGTGGCCATATCGGCGGGTACTTCTTTTACCTGGTGCTGCTTGTCTTTGCCCTTCGGGATGATAATCCATTTTCTGTCGGTAACAAAAACAGTCCCTTTTTCGCCGTAAAAGAAGATGCCGTTAGCGACTTCCGGATTGTACTCCTGCGCACCCCAGCAGCGATGACGCCAGATTACCGGACAGGCATCGAAATCGAAATGGACAGTCAATATATCGGGCGTAGTAATCTTGTCCTTGAAATAGTAGATGCCGCCGGCAGCCTGGACCGACTTCGGCGTGGTCAGGCCCAAAATCCAGCGAGTGGCGTCGATCAAATGAATACCCCAGTCAACCAGGTGGCCGTGCCCGTATTCTTTTTCCAGCCTCCATGCGAAATGGCCGATTTGCGGGCAGTACGGCAGCTTCGGTGCCGGCCCGCACCACGAATCCCAGTCTAATGTTGCCGGCGGCTCCTGGGGTGTAGTGTCGCGCATTCCGGCTGTGTAGTGAATTTGGGCCTCGGCCTGGATGATTTTGCCTATGTTGCCTTGTTGAATATACTGCCGGGCCTGTTGGATTGCTTTACTTTGCCGGCGCTGGAAGCCGATTTGCACAATCCGGCCGTGTTTCTTCGCCGCCGCAAGCATTGCCTTGCCTTCGTTTATGTCGTAGGCCAGCGGCTTCTCGCAGTATACATCGAGACCTTTTTCCAAAGCGGCGATAAACATCAGCGAGTGCCAATGCGGCGGTGATGCAATAATCACGGCCTCTAATCCCGGAATATCGAGAAGCTCCTGGTAGGATTTGAAAGTCCTGGGTCGCGAGCCCTGTATCTTCTCGACCTCGTCCGCACTTTTCTTGAGATGCTCGCTGTCTATATCGCACAGGGCAACGATTTCCACGCCGCCAACCTTGAAGGCCGCTTTCACATCCACCATGCCGTACCAGCCGCAGCCGATCAGGCCGGTTTTCAGCTTGGGTTTTGCCGTGTTGGAAGCCCCGCGAAGCATTGTTGTCATGGCCACGGTTCCGGCCACTGTCGTTCCAATGAATTTTCGCCTGTTCATTTTCTCCATGGTAAACGTCCCTTCTGCCCGGATAGGCAATGCAAACATTATTGTGCTAATATACAGATTATGATACCTCCCTGGCTGAGGTTGTCAATAGTGGATCCTGACGACTCGCAGCCACTTTTAGGATATGGCTGTTCCTCGATTTGGATGAGATGTCGGTCTAAAAATGGATTGCAATTACCTGCCTTGTTGGATTACTATAATTTAGTAGCTCGTGTAATATGAACGAATAAATGCTGAAGGGAGCAAGACCATGTTAAAATTAGGTATGCACGTAGATAATTGGCG
>DQCG01000423.1 GCA_003533825.1 Phycisphaerales bacterium | reverse complement strand
AGATATCGGCCTTTTGGGTTGTAGTCGGGTTGTAGAGATTTTGCGAGCCAAAATTGGGCCATTTTGGTTATGCTGTGTCACTCTATCTTAGCTTCAGTTATGCAACGAAGGCCTTACGTAGTTGCTCAATATATCGTGGACATGCGACTCGAGGATCTCCCTTCTCCTCGTACTCGAGGCAAATCCATCCGCGGTAGCCCACGCCGTCGAGAATTCTTGAGAGTCGCTGAAAGTCAGTCGGTTCTCGTTCTCGCCCGCGCGAAGAGGTAACTACTTTAACCTGAACGTGAAGCGTGTAAGGGGCGATCTTTTCAAGTTCGCCGTAGATATCTTCACCATGGAAGTTACCGGTGTCCATCCACGCCCCAAACCACGGACTCTTGACGTCACGGATGATTGCCAACATGCCATCAGCTGTACTGGTCAGTCCACCGTGATTTTCCAAGCCGAGGAAGACACCTTTCTGTGCCGCATACTGACAACATTCCTCAATAGCCTCTACCACCAGGCGATGGGCTTCTTCTGGAGTCTGCTGTTTGTTTACGTTGCCGGAGAAAATCCTTACAATAGGGGCGCCTAGTGTATGTGCGTTGTCGATCCATTTTCTTACTTGCTCGATTTCCCTTTCTCTTTCGGGGCCCACTGGCCGCGAGAAATTGTTGCCCACTGCCGTGCTTGATATGGTAAGCCCGAGTCTAAACGCGTGAGCCTTCAAATCGCAGAGATACTCGTTTGTTACCGGTTGGGGGAAGTAGTAAGAAGTGGGTTCGGTGCCTTCAAGCCCAAACTTGGCGCAGTCATCCATGAAATCTTTGAGTGTATACTCCGGCTGATTACCTGTCAGCAGCTCACGGTAGCTGTAGGCGGCCAGCGTGAACTTGTATTTCGATCCGTGTCGGCGATTGATTGGTTCAGTGGCTGAGGCTTTTTGCTCGCCCAATACTGCCATGAGACTGCCTGTGGTAATAAGAGTGGCGCGGGCCAGAAAGTCCCGTCGACTCGTTTGTCTGTTCATAAGAGTACTCCCTTCAAATATTCCCTATCACTGTTCAAAGCAACATTTGGATAACGGTATAGTCATCACATTCAATGGGACACCGGCCCCAATTTTCTACCGAGTAAATACCTGCAAATCGTCAACAAGACTGAGACAAAGAACTTTCGGTCAGGAGACGATTTCAGCTCCTGTTGTCATTGTACTATCGTATTGTTTTCTTTCAAGAACAGTTCTTCTTTTCAACTCGATCTGCTCCGCTACCCATTGAATCTCAAAAAGCCCGGGAAACTCGAAGGGGTTGTAGGATTCATTTGGCCAATTTTCTTGCTTTTCTTTTCTTCAGAGTATAATTATCCTTTGTGGTTGAAGATTAATTATTTTTCAATTTATTTAAGGAGTACTATCATGCGACTACGCCCACTAATCAGTCTATCTATCATATGTTTTCTGCTTACTTCCTTCACCGTTCTCGGCGCACGGCAGGCAAACCGCACTGCTCCAGGTGGTTTGAGTGTCCCGCCTCTGACCCAGAACGAACTTCTCGCCGACAAGGGAGGCCTCCCCGACGGTTTTACTTCCATTTTCAATGGCAAGGATCTCACAGGATGGCACATCAGTAAATTGAACTCTCACGGAACCACACCGGATTACCATGTTGTTCACGGCTTGATAGTAGGCTCGCAAAATCCCATAGGCAGAGGTGGAATTCTGCTTACCGACAAGAAATACAAGAATTTCGAGGTCTATATGGAAGTCAAACCCGACTGGGGTAATGACAGCGGCCTGTTTCTTCGCTCAAACGAACGTGGCCAGGCCTATCAAATCACACTCGATTACCTGCCCGGTGGCGGAATGGGTGGAATTTACGGCGAAGCTCTGAGAGGCGTAATCGGCCGGAGAGCACCACGACCGGCCAGTGAAGAAGCACCGAAAGTGACGCCATGGACAGAAGTATGGAAACGCGAATCGTGGAATTCAATTCGTGCGCGCATCGAAGGTAACATTCCTCACATTCAGGTATGGATCAACGGCGCACTTGTACTAGACTGGCGTGACACGGAAAATCACGCAGCCGATGGCGCAGCAGATGGAATGATCGCGATTCAAATTCATGGCGGCAATCGCGCCATACCAGGTGGATTCTGGCGATGGAGAAACATCGGTGTCAAAGAACTACCATAAGGGTAGTAAGCTGCCGGCTTTACTTGCATCCGCATACCCGTTCAATGGGGAGACCATACACCCAACAAACCTCCTTAAAGGGGGAATAAAGATGTTTGGTAGTTGTGCAGCACATGATAAAAAGATGGTTTAAGCTGCCGGAAGCATTAAAACCGACAGCTTAGACTATTAATACTGGAAAAATAACACATCAGGAAGCTCAGGAAGCAGTTGATAAGCTGTATGCGGTCTATAAAGAAATTTATAACGATCCACGTAACACGGAAAAATGGTATTATGGACACCCTTATAAGCGTTGGGGAAGTTTTTGTACCGACATTCCGTTAGAGCATTTAGTGAAGCTGGAAATCCCCATTCTTTTGCTTGATGGTTCGGCTGATCGTAATAATCCCATTCTACAGTCTGATTATGTTATGCTTGAATTCATAAGATTAGGAAAAACCAATTTGACCTATCGTGTATTTCCTGGCTGCGATCACTGGTTCCATGAGGTAGTCATTAAAAACGGGAAAGAAGAGCATGTCTCACACCGAGATGAAGCATTCAAAACAATTTTAGATTGGCTTGTATCCAAATAGAAAATCAAAAGAGATTTTACTACAGTGCACCTGTGAAAAGCTCAAAGTCAAACAGTAAAATCTCTTTCGCCAGTCACGGTAGGGACGCCGATTACTCGACGCCCCCCGTACAGACCCCAGCGTGCAGAATTACCGCACTGGGTTCCTACCTTGAATAATGGCGGCATACCGCTGTTCAGGCCAGGGATGCAGTATTCGCGGTCGGGGTAGCACTGCTTCTGCTATCTTTTCCATTCGTTTCCAGTTGAGACGGCTCTTT
>DQCG01000714.1 GCA_003533825.1 Phycisphaerales bacterium | reverse complement strand
TGGAGATAGCCTGGCCGCAAATGTGGCCAGCGTGCCAATTCAGTTCGAGATAAAAGACGATTTCGGCATCGCCGACGCAAACCTGTTTCTGGACTTCGGCGACGGACGCACCGAACGCATATCTGCTTCGATCAGCAACGGGGCGCGAATTGTTAAAATAGATCACGTCCTTGAATTGGAGCAGTACGGCCTTGATGTAGGTGATGCCATACTCTTCTACGCAAGCGCTTCAGATGTCGCCACCGGATCGACGCCGCGCGCCCAGCCGGCAAGAAGCGGTGTAATGATTCTGGAAATCAAGCCCTATCGGAGGATATGGATTCAATGCTCGGACGGTCCGCCCCGCCCCGGCTCACGCAAGCAGCAAATGGACCAGCAGCTGGTTCATGATCGCTTGATTGAGATACTCGAATATACCCGAGCCTTTCTCAAGAAGACCTGGAGGCTGGCTAACCAGGAACGGCCCGACGAGAGTTACAGGACCAAACAGGTCGCCATCGCCGACGATATCGAGTACGCAGCCGAGAACCTGGAGCTTATTCGGGATGATCCCAGATACCAGTTCGACGGCACGGACATCGAAGCGATCAACGGCGTGCTGGATAACTTCGGACTGGCGCGAACAAAACTGCTTGCCGACCGTGTGGAAGAGGCGATTCCCCCAGAGATGCGAGCCTACCGAACCCTGCGCCGGCTCGTCGACGATATTATCCAGGGAGACCTCAAGGGGGGCGGCTCGGCGCCCAAAGAGAAGCCGGACAAGCTAGAACTCAAGGACGTGCAACATCTCACCCGGCTTGAGCGCGCCCATGTGGCATGGCAGTTGAAGACGCTGACTCAGCGGGTGGCCGAGGTGGCGAAAGAACAGGAGACACTCAACCGGACGTTCCTGCACTTCCTGGACGAGAAGCCGAAGCAGGACAAGCGAGCGAAAGTAAACGACAAGAAGACCTGGGTAACCGATCCTCCCCCCTCGTGTCAGGGCGCCCAACAGAGCACACAGGGATCGGTCGGGCCCGGACCAAGGCAAGACAGAACCGTAGAAGGGGCGCTGTCGCCGCCCCCCGGTGCTATGAGCGGTTCTATGCCAGCCAACTTCACTGAGTTAGTGAAGGTTCTCAGAGCCCAGCAGAAGCAGTTGCGAACCGAGCTGTCCGCGCTGGAAGAGCAACTCGCGCGCATGCCCGTCGGCCCGGCCCGAGATGGCGATCACCCCAGCCCGGTCGAAGCCAGAAAAGCTGCCCGAGCCCACATAGAGCAGGCCAAAGACGCCATGGATCACTTCGAAGCGTTTCTGGCCGAACAGTACTACGACCAGCAGGATCCCAGGCAGTTGGCTCTGGAAGCTCCGGTCATGCTCGGTGCAATCAGTCGCGAACTTATGATGGCCAGACAGGCCATGCAGCAAGAGGCTAATTCCTATACTGAGGACGATGCGGAGCGGCTCAGGCAAATGGCTCTGAACCTGCAAGACATGGCCAACGCCTACAACAATGCTCTTACACAAGAGCAACGCACTCAACTATTGGACAACATGGCGGCTGCAACCGCCCAACTTAATTCAATGTCCTCGATAGGTCCTCCTGACAACACCAACATTGGCGGCAACCGCTCAGGTCGGCCGTCCGGGCCTGTGTTTACCGTCAAGGGTGGTTACCAGGACATCATCGATGCCGCTCGGTTTACCGCCAGGTATTTCTTGTCAAAGGATATGGAAGCTACGAAGCGTACGGGCACTCGTGTGGGCAGGGCTGACGGCGGGAGCTTAAGGTTTTATGAACAGGAAAATGACTTTTTTGAGAGTGCGGCCGAGAGCCGACCAAAATGATGAACAATATTGTCCTTACTGACTATCCGGGCCATGGCACAGCACTCCTGCTCATGGGTGTGGTGACAGCATTGTCGCTGTTCTCGTTTAGAACCGTCGCGCTACGAAGTCTGCCAATCTTACGCTGGATTCTCTGTGCACTAAGCTCTATTGTGATTTTTTTGTTGATTGTGCTGACATGGAATCCCTCCCGAGTGCAAATGATCGAACGCAAAGAGCAAAACACACTATTAGTATGTTTCGATACCAGCGAGAGCATGAGCGTCATCAACCAGTCGCAGAGTCGAATGGATCAAGCCCTGGCAGTGTTTGACCGACACCTCGTCAAAGGCCGGACAGATAAACCTCGCTGCCGATGGTATGGTTTCGACGGCGATTTTGGGGCTATCTCTCGAAAGGACATCGGTAAACGATGGGGTGGTCGAAGTGACCTCGAAGCGGCCCTGACTAAATTGATCGACCATGTGCAGGTCGAAAGTCGAGATGGTGTAAACATCACGTCGAGTATCTGTGGAGCCATGATCTTCACGGATGGACAAGCAGATAACAAGCAGGTACTGTCCTATCCCAAATGGCAGCACAGTGACTGTCCACTGGTGATAGTCGCCTGCGGCGACAGCCATCCCCTCAGAGACGTTGCCGTCAGGACCGTCAAAACCCCGGTATCGGTCAATGTGGAGCAACGCTACGATATCGTGGCTCAGATAGCCGCGCGAAACCTTGAAGGGCAAACAGTAGCCGTGCAATTGTGGATTAACGATATTCTGACCGACCACGTTTCGGTCGTGATGCCAGAACAAGGCAAACAACGCGATGTCCACTTCTCGGCGCATGCCTTAACACCCGGCATTGATGATATTAAGGTGGTAGCGAAAGCAGTGGATGGGGAGGTGAACACACGCAATAACGCGCGCACATGTCTTGTCAAGGTCCTGGCGGACAACGCCGTCAGAGCAATACTTTATTCACAGGTGGCCAGCTTCGACATTGGCAGAGTCAGACAATGCCTCACACAAGATGCAAGGGTAAGGCTCGATTTCTTGTACGATGCTATCATTGATCCCAAGTTACAGGAAGATCGCGCCGATAGACTCATACGCTTTCCGGAAAACGCCGCCGAATTCAATCAGTACGACCTGATTGTATTAGGCCCTTGCCGCTTCGATCAATTTTCAGACGAACAGATACAAGGATTGTATGATTTTGTCACCAAGGGAGGTGGCTCGGTCCTCTTTCTGGCAGGCAGAGGACCGTTCGGTCTGGAAGAATGCGGGGTTGATAATATCCGTGCTCTGGTTCCAGTGGAATTCAACGATTTCATGAACTCGGATGCCACGCACGGCCTTAGCATAACCGAGGAGGGCCGAGACCAAAGTTACTCGGAGGCCATCTGTCACGAAAGCAGGGCCAACGACATCGATGTGGCTTATTCACGCATAAGGAAAAAACCCGCAGCGTCTGCCATCCTGCAATTCGGCCAGAAAGTCCTGATATGCATTCAACGCATCGGCAGGGGCAGAACCGCGATTATCAATAGCAGGAACATTTATCAACTCTATCGAGAGGACAAGGAGGACGGTCCTCTGTTCACGCTTGTCAGTGATATCGTCACCGACGTGGCGGGACGACCCGGTCGGCAGAGTCATATTGAGGTATTTGTCAAGCGAGTCAAAGACGCACCAGATCTAATCTTTGAAGCCTTTGTGACCGATCAGGCCTATGGCCCTGCGCAGGGGGCCACCGTCCTGCTCGAATTCGACGGCAGCATTATGACTATGCGAGAGGCCATGCTAGGGACATACATGGCAACGATACCGAGTTTCCAGGGCAATTCGGTCTTCGCCCGGGTACGCGTGGAACATCGCGGATTGTACCTGGGAGAAAAGTCAGTCACTGTAGAACTTGATGACATCAGACACGAAATGGATGATACTCAATGTGACAAGGAGTTTTTGCGAGCCCTCTGTGTCCACCTCGGCGCAGAGTACGCAGACGCAGGACAGATCGGCCCGCAGACTTTTGACCGGTTCCAGTCCTATCGCGCAGGCGGTCATGATCGACAGCTCCGGCGCATATGGCCAAGATGGTGGGCACTTGCGCTGCTATGTTCGATACTGGCCTTGCAATGGTTCTTAAGACGAGCGAAGGGATTGATTTAGGGACATTAGGCAAATGACTGAGAGAATTTCTGATATTACTTTATGTGGCATCCTAACCCGGACGAGCCGGAACCAAAGAGGGTTTGATAAAAGGCTGACGCCTCACCGCAGGTGCCTTCTGCTCAGAAGGAGCCGTCTTGTTTGTACGACCGCAATCACCCTCCCTACCCTCATTCGAGGGAGGGAGAATGCTTGTTCTGGGATCGCAAAAAGCTTCGCTGCCGGGGCCGGGCTGATCAAA
>DQCG01000589.1:3836-5118 GCA_003533825.1 Phycisphaerales bacterium | reverse complement strand
CTTCCACCAGAACAGCGGATATGGATCTCGTTTGTGATTATAGCTCTCCGCTCGAAGCCGATATATCCCCCGACCCAGGAAATCGAATCCACTGTCTGTGAGAATGTTGGCGATACCCCACGTCATTCCGGGATTCTCCATGACCAGTGCCGTCCGCGCCGGCACACCCGTGGACGTTTCAATCGGAATGGCTCCATAGCAGGCCCGAATAGCCGTTTCGGTATCGAGGATACCCCAGAGAAGCACAGCATAGTTGCCGGCGTAACCAATCCGGCCTCTACGGATCGCATCGTGGAGTCGCGTACTGCCAGCTTCGCCGCGATGCCGCCGGTAGACCTGGTCCCAGAGAGTCCCGTCCAGGTTCCAGCAAACCTCATTTCGTTCGGCTGCATCCAGAAAGTAGTCGAGCAGCGCCGCCATTCGTAACTCGATCTCGGTGGTCGAGCCGCACCAGTTGTAGTCGAGATGTTTGTCCTGGGCCAGATAAACGGTCCATTGCCGGTCTTTCTCTGCCGCCTGGCAGGCGTTGACTGAAAAAGCAAGCAATAAACCTAACCAAACGTGACAGAGGCAAAATGCTGCGGACCTCTTAGAGTAAGTGCTTTCATCTATCATTTTAAAAAGAGCCTGCCGAAGATTACTCCGGCAGGCTTAATTGACCGTGCTTTATTTATGAGGTACTGCGTCTTCTGTATCTGCGAACAACCTTTGTACCCGTTATTTTCTGGCTGCCCCTGGAACTGGTTATCTCTCCGACGAGCTTCGATTCCGCCAGTTTCCCTTTAAAGTCCATCTCGAATGTCTGGTCGCCGAATTCCAGAACGATCTTGAAGTTTACCTGGTTGTCTTTAAGATCGATTTTCTTGATGAGAGTTGAGCCGTACAATCCGGTCATGTCCGGATTGACTCTGAGCCTCTGCTTACGAGTGCCACGCTCGGATGTGATATCAAGATTCCACGTACCGATAACCGGAGCACCAACCTGTTTTCCTTCGGCAGTAATATCGCCCATCTCGGACTTGATTACGCCGGAAAGCGTGTCACCCTGAATTGAACCTTCGAAGGTGGAATCCCACTGGCGATCCTGAAACTTGCTCTTGCGCTTGAAGGCCAGCTTGCCCCGTTCGTACTGAATGTCCGTAATCTCGTGTTCGCCGTACTCGCTCTGCCATTGAGCTGTCAGCTTGCCTTCCTTGTCAGGCTTGATAATGAGGTTTGTGGTGATATCCCACTCGCCCACCTTGAACTTCATCTCCCAGTTGCCGGAGGCCCTTGACATTCG
>DQCG01000589.1:0-3773 GCA_003533825.1 Phycisphaerales bacterium | reverse complement strand
TCCCTGTGAAGTTGGAGGTGAATTCATTATCGCCGAATCGGACGACCTGGACGAAGCTGAGTTTATTATCCTCGAACTTCACATCTTTGAGTTCGTTCATTCCCCAGAAGCTAATCCACTGTCCTGTCATATTGCCCTCAGCGTTTCTGGAAAACGACAGAATTGACTCCATCTGCCGCTCACCGAACTCGACCTTGACCTGCCAGTCGCCGTATATTCCTTTTCGGAATGAAGATGGCTGAGCCCAGAGCTGCGCCGATAACATGGTCAGTGCTATCAGCGAACAATAAACGGCCGGCTTGAAAAATGTTTGGCGTTTCATAATGTGTTCCTCCCAAAAAAGGTTAATTATTTGGCCGCTTGTTTTGTATCCTATCGATTTTGGGATGTCAACGAGAAAAGTTATTTTTTCCGGGACTTCTAAAAAATGGCCCCGGGCAGATATGTTTCAGCTATTCTTACAAATTCAGTAACAGGCTGGCGACAAAAACCCCGCCTTACAGGAAAAGCGATGCATGATCGAATATCTGTGTTGGGTGTTGCCGGATATCCGGCAAGATACCTGTTCTATAACAAAGTTTGACAAAGTACTCTTACTTGAGTACAAGGAGATATGAAATTAAAATTCCTGGATTATGTGTTGTATAGAAGGAGGCTTTTATGAAAGTAATCAGGATGATTAAGGCTTTACAAAAGATTGGGTGCTTGCTCCTTTTGGGATCCATGCTTGTGGGTTGCGGAACCCGAACAGGGCAGCCGGCAAAGTCAAAACAACCGTTAGATTCGAGGGATTCTCAGGTAACTCTGTCCGGCTCTCTCGGCAAGGCGCTTGCAGATTTCAATCGTGGTGCCGCTTTTCTCGAACAGTACAAGTACACCGAGGCGGCGGCGGCATTCGAATCGGTTTTGAATGTTGTGCCGGACTGGACCGCGGCGCGCTTTAACCTCGGGCTTGCTTACTTAAATATGCAAGTTAAGCCCGGGGCAAAAAGTTATCTCGAATTGGCACAAGAGGCCTTTGGAACCGTATTAAAGTCCAATCCCGGGCACCTGCACGCACGATTCTGTCTCGGACTCTATTACCAGCACATCGGCGAAAACGATAAGGCTCTCGAATGCTTCCGCAGAGTGCATGAAAATGACCGTGAAGATCCTTATGTATTGTATAAATATGCCGAGGTTCTTATTAGCCTTGGCCGTACGGATGAAGGCACTAAGACGCTTGAAGATATTATTGCTCTCGATCCGGGCTTTATCTCCGGGATATATAGACTTGCGAGCCAGTACCAGCGCACGGGAAAACGCGACAAGGCAAAGACTCTTTTTAACCGTTTCAGAGAACTTAAAGACGCAGAGCTGACCGGCGGGACTTTTACGGTTCTCAAGACTTATGGAACGGTGGGGAAATACTACACGGCGCTTGGTGCGGACAATCTGCCTCTGCCGTCAGTAACAGCTCGTGAGCAAAAACGCATTCTTTTCTCGCCCGAATTAAAGCCTTTAAGCGCAGAAACTTCGGCCTGGAAATTCCCCGGGGGCACCGTAGCTCTTCCGGGAATTGCCGCCGGCGACGTGGACGAGGATGGCGACCTTGATCTTTGTATTACGGCGTTTGGCACCGATGGGGGCGTATGGCTGTGGCGTAACGATGGTGCCGGTGGATTTTCTCACGATGCGACTTTGGCGCAGCAGGGAATCTGCCCGACCTTCGGTGATTTGGATAACGACGGCGACCTTGACCTCTGGCTCGGCAGGGCGGGGGCGGACATTTATTTTGAGAATGGTGGTAAGGCGAATTTCAGAAAGGGGCAGGCCGCTGAGATTGCTGGAAGTCAGTTTATTACTCACTGTGCAAGAGTTCTCGATGCCGATAGCGACGGCGATTTGGATTTTCTGGTGTTTCGCCTTATAAGTGGAACGGTTCCGGCTACCGATCTATCCAAGCCTGCGGCCGTCAGCCTCTATAACAATAACAGGGACGGTTCGTTCACTGACATTGCCGACAAGATCGGCCTTGCGTTCGGAAAAACTTCCGCTGCCGCTGTGGTGTATGATGATTTTGATAATGACCGCGATCTGGATTTGGTAGTCTTTTCCGCGGGGGATGAAAATGCGATCGGCTGGGTGAACGATCGGGCATCGCAATACCGCGTTCTGGATTCCGAAACAACCGGCCTTTCGGTGAAAGGCGTTCTCAGTGCCACTTCAGGTGATCCAGACAAGGATGGTGACCGCGACCTTCTGATTTTTACCAACGAAGGGATTCAGCTATTTATAAACGAGGGCGGATTTCGTTTTACACGTCACCAGGGCTTTTCTGAACGCTGCGGCCGGCTTCGGGGGACCGGCGGACAGTTTGCGGATATGGATAATGACGGTGATTTGGATATTGTGATAGCCGATGCTTACAGGCGTGACGGCAGCCGCGGCCCGGCGCTTCTTATTAACGGCTGGCCGCAGGAACTTTTCATCAACGCACTGGAGATTGATCCGGGGAACCTGTTCTCGGCCGTCAATTACCCGGGCAACGCCAGTTGCGTCGTGGCGGATTTCACCGGTGACGGGAAATGCGATGTACTTCTGGCCCCAACAGGTGAAAAACCTTTCTTAGTTGAAAACATTACGCCGGGCGGCCATTGGATAGAAATTGACCTTCGCGGCACACGCGAGCAGGATAAGAAAACCCGCTCAAATAATTCAGCCATTGGCGCTCGCCTGGAGATAAAGACGGGCACTGTTTCCCAACAGTATGTAGTGGGGACATCCTCAGGGCAGGTGGCGATGCCTCCGTATCGAATTCATGCCGGATTAGGGCAGTACCCGAAGGTTGACTGGTTGCGTATAATGTGGCCAGATGCCGTTCTTCAGGCGGAACTGGAAGTGCCTGCGGATCAGGTGAAGATGATTGCCGAATTGCAGCGTAAAGTCTCTTCCTGCCCGCATCTCTTCGCCTGGGATGGTTCGCATTTTGAGTTTATATCCGATTTCGGAGGCATGGGAGGAATCGGTTACCTCGTAGCGCCGGGCGAGTATGCCAAGCCCGATCCTACGGAGTATTTGCCGGTTCCGAATCTCAAGCCTCGGGACGGCGATTTCATCTTTCAGGTGCTGGAGCCTATCGAGGAAGTTGTTTATTTCGACCAGGCCAAATTAATCGCTGTTGACCATCCGGTTGGAACGGAAGTTTATCCCCAGGAGATGATGGCCATTAGTATTCCGCCTGTGCCTTTCGAGCTTTTTTGCTTCAAAGACACGATCGAGCCGGTGCGTGCCGTTGACCATCTCGGCGATGATGTTACCGAGAAGATACGCATAATCGACCGGTGTTATGCCGGTACTACCACGCCGGACCCCCGTTTTACAGGGCTGGCCAAGGATCATTTTGTGGAGCTTGACTTTGGTGACAGGCTCGGAGCGGTATCGCCTCAATCGCGTATAGTGATGTTCCTGCACGGCTGGGTCGAGTATCCTTACTCTTCGACGAATTACGCTGCAAACCAGGCGGGCTTGGGCTCCCGTGCTCCGAGTATTCACGTCTTTCGCGATGGCCGGTGGGTGGAGCTTTTCCGTGAGGTGGGATACCCGGCCGGTATCCGGCACATGATGACTCTCGATGTGACCGGAAAACTGCTGCCGGGCGACAGGCTGATTCGCATTTCCAGTAATATGGAGCTGTACTGGGACCAGATATTCATTGCACCTATTCTCAGTGACGTCGGTTTGTACGTTCAGGAAGTGCCGGTGAAAATTGCGGATCTTCATTTCCTTGGTTA
>DQCG01000605.1 GCA_003533825.1 Phycisphaerales bacterium | reverse complement strand
CCGGGTTCGGATGCGGCGGCGGGGGATGGTTTGCTGCTGCTTGCGGGCGGGGGTCTGGTATGTGCTGGTGAATTGCGGCAGGGGCAGTGGGGTGGGGTGATTGTGCTAACCGATTCTTGTGAGACTTGTGCCACAATCGCGGGAGTGGAGGGGGTTGGGGGCAAAACGGGGCGCGGGAGCGTGGCGATGTTTTTGGCACCTCACAGACCTGCCCCCGCCGCCGCCTGTAGAGTCATGAGCGCATCGAGTGACGAGATTCGGCGATCATCGTTCATGTCGCCGATGGGATCATACTTACCAGTGACTGCGAGTTTGAGTGTAAGCACCACGTCAGCAGGCGTGATCGCACCGTCCTGATTGATGTCGCCTCTGTCCACAAAGCCCGCTTTTAAGATCGCTTTCTTCGCACAGTCATTTTGCATAAACAGATTCCAGACAATCCCGCTTCTGTGGTTCTCGATCATTGTCAGTATCGCACCCTGGTCTATGCCAATATATGTGGGAGCGAACCAGCCAATACCTGATTCCATACCCGGATTGAATGCGTCCCTGAAGCCATACTCGCCCCAGAGTCCGTCACCATAAGTTTCGTTCATGTAACGCAGTGCCGCTATGGACTCATCGGGCGTGAATACGATCGAGCCGCCGGCACCTGTGGGGGCTATTGTTCCGTCATCGTTCTGGCGAGGACCGTGTGCCCCATAACCGCTGTCGTGTAATGGGCATTCGCATGCAGTCAAGCCCCACACGTTCGGACCATAGCCTGTGTGATTGTTCGGGTTCTCTGCGCAGTAAGCTCTGTTCTCAAGCGTGGCATTAACAGAGTTCTGGAAGTAATTAATACCCGCCGTATCTGTTTTATCTCTTAAATCAAACCATATTTGAGGGTATTGGTATGTAAAAAGCGAAGTTGAGGTGCTTTCTACAAACGTGTAACTTTGATTCCCATAAGTGTACTCTGCTTGCCTGTACGTCCTTGTCCATGCATCCCAGCTATCGTCTGGTATCGGATGCGTGGAAGAACCCAGCGCAAGAAGAACTGCAAGCATGCCCTCGTTGTACCCCTGCCACCTATACGGAAGAAAGCCCGTATCAGGTCTCCAGCCCATAGAAAGAGTATCGTCGCCATTGAGCATCCATTCCCAATCGACATCCTCGTACAGTTTTGTAGCAACAGTTTCTATCTCGGTACCAGCAAAATACCGGTTGACGGTCAGCACACCCGCCATAAATATCGCAGTATCTATTGAGGAGAAGCAATCCACTCCGTTCCAGTTCCCGGTATCCTGATCGAACCAGTGAGGGAAAAATCCATGCTCGTTCTCCACGTAAAAATCGTCGGGGTCATCCGGATTATCATAATAGCTGTTAAGAGTGGTATTCACGCATTGATAGCCTTCCTCGTAGCTTATCCACCCCCTTTCGATCGCTATAGGGATCGATGTGAGGTAGAATCCACTGGACGCGGAACTGCCAGTGTGCCATGTAGTACTCTCTACCGTAAAGCCGTGCTCATCGGTGTTTTCATGGAAAAATAGGAATGTTTTGAGTTCGATCGTGTCTAAAAACGTCTCAGCATCCGCTTGTGCTGATGCAAGTTGGATGTGGGGAGTTAAGAGAAACAATATGCATAGAATTAGTTTTATTCTTGAGTTATTAATCATTGCTCTGCCTTCTGATCTATTTATCCACTATTCCGCATCCGAAGGGATCGGTTCGCCTGTACTCACGCCCCAGTATGGATTGAGTTCTCGTTCGGCAAAGATATACCATGCAGTAGCACCTGTATGTAGTGCATTTGGATAACTCCATCCAAACCCGGTCGAGACATTATCGTGGCAAGCCGCAACTATTCCCTTCCCATTGCTGTTATTCGCGGAGGTTTGAGCCCTGCGGAGCTCGTTTATGTACTTGTCTGACTTTTCGGTTCCGTTTCCAATCTGATAACTGATACACATCTGCGCAGTCCCTTCGAACCATATCCCATCCATGTCGCAATTGAAATCGAATCCTTCAAAGCCACAGCAGGTTGTCTGACAGTTGTTTTCGATCCAATTGTTGATGGCAGATCTGTTTACATCATCCAGAGCCATTACACCCCATGTATTCACATCAAGAGGTCTAACATCTCTGTTTATTGTTGTTCCATCATTCGTTGTTCCGGTCCAGAAATACCCAAGACTTTCGTTCCACATAGATTCCACGAACGTCTTTGCGTATGTCGCCCTCTCTCGCCATGTGAAGTTGTTGGTGGCTTCGTGGAGCTTCATGAATGCGACATACACATCGATATTGTGCTCAGTAGACTTCCATTCGAGTTTTTTGGGTTCCCAATCAGTGTAGCCGCCCGTATAACCTCCTGCACCACGAGTATCATAGCAGTTATCGTATATCCAGTCGCCCATGAGTTTGGAGGTATTTAAATAGGTTACATTTCCAGTAGCATCATAATAACGGAGCAGAGCTATAATCGTCCATGCCATGTTGCCCGTGCCAGTTCCCGGACTCTTGATAGAAGAGTTCTCACCTGATGAGTCTTTAAGATCGTTTGCCCAGTAACCGTCCCTTATCCGTGCATCATTGAAATCCTGGTCCTGGTTCTGGCACCAGATCAGGGAATCGCAAAGGACTTTCGCTCTTACCATGTCCTCTGGAGTGCCTCTATCGACCGGGGCTAATACTGCCAGGTCGTTATCATACACCCAAGCCATGTAGTCATCCGGAGTGGTTGGGGTGCCCACATAACTCTGGATCAGTCTCAATGTGCTTCCATTTTCGTATCTGTCCATCTGTTCGTATAGATGAGAATACGCATTCTCTTCTGGCGATGGTTGTGGCTCTGCGTTGCCTGCCGCTGGCCTGCAGGATCATGAGAGCGTCGAGCGATGTGACGCTACCATCGCCGCTGACGTCAGCGGTGGCGATCATTGTGACATCACACGGTAAGCTGCCGACCGCGATCTGGAGTGCGATCATGGCGTCGGCAGGAGTGATCTGGCCGTCATGGTCGAGGTCGCCTTTCTGCGGTGTAACTGGTACATCTGTGTGCAATATAACAGGTCCGTTAGTGAAATCTGCCAAATAGACATAGTCTCCAGCAACCGCACAGGCATACGTTGCGCCGCCGTCACGCCACCAGCCACTCTCATGAACGTACAACTGCTCTGCGCTCGCCATACCACAGAACGCGAGCCACAGCGCAAGTGTGATATGCCATTTCAGTTTGTCCATAGTAGCTCTCCTTCTGTAATGAACCGGAACTCGACACTATAAAAAACCTCCTAAAACCCCCTCCGACAGGCAGAATCCCTTTGATTCCACCCGCCAGAACACCTCTGCCCTTCGCGTATTCTTTGCCGGGCAGTTCCCCGGGCGTTGCAGGTCCGCCAGCCGCAATCTCGCTCGAATACTGCGCAGGTCAGCCGCGGGCGGATCTGGGGGCTTTGCGTCATATCCCGCAATCTCAGGCAGGGGCGAGCGAACCGAGCGGCGATGGGGTGATAGAGGTAGCACTACCAAGACAGTAATGTTACATCATAATTAATGGACCCTCTACTTCAGAATTTGTACATCATAAGCTTTTAACCCTCTATCGTCTTCTGTTACACTGAATTCAACCAATTGGCTAGTTCGGAAGTCTACGTAGTCAAGTTCGCTAACGTCGTTAGAATGCACGAAGATATCATCTTCTCGTTGTCTACTTCTGATGAAGCCGTATCCTTTGACTGCGCTAAACCAAATAACAGTACCTTGTTCTCTCTCCACGGTTGCGACAGTCGCTGCTTTGCTAATGGGTGCTTGTGAGATAAGTTCATTGGTGAATACTTTAAGTCTTGTTGCAGCTCGTGGATCCACCTCAACTTTTGTGAGTGTTTTGCTTATAAGCGCTGCACATTTCTTGAATAAATCCAATGCTCGATCTTCATCAGTTAGATTTTCTAAGAGATGGACGCAGTAGGAATCAATCTTCTTGCTATTGAGGTACGGCAATTGGGATTTCTCAGCAAAGATTCTGAACAGCATAAGCATTTGATATCTGAATTTCTTGTAAAAGTGATCAATTTTGTTCTCATTGAAGAAATGCTCAAGTCTATTCAATCCGTAACCACTTATGTAGTAAGGATAAGGAGATCCAACGAACATTCTATTTCGATTAGCTTTGAGTAGTTCGCCGTAATATCTATGAGTGCTATGCGGCTCATTTAGAAACATGGCAAGGAAACACTTTACCTGAGCAGCCAGCGATATTATCTGATATTTTTTAATGGGCAGGTTATCGTACTGTTTCGAACGCCTTTCATAGTAGAGACGTGGTTTCTTGTCTTTGCCAAAACTGGAGTAAAACTCTTCTAATGTTTTCTGAAAGGGAGTAAGAGATTCGAAAGCCTCAATCTTAACTTCTGTTTGCCGGTTGGTCGCTTTGATAATACGGTTTGTAACTTCTACATCGTTCGTGACAATAAGCTTTATAGGCAGTAGCACCTTGTTCGTTAGGGAATCTCTGTTTCTGTAAAGAACGTGGCTGGTCTGACCTCCATTGACAATCTGGTAATCCATCAATTTAAATTTGTCTCCTACCTTGTTGATTGATTTTGCTACAATAGTGATGCCATTATTAAGTAGTGCAAATTTGTCGCTTTGATCTGGGCTATTTATTGATTCAGCTATTTCTCTATTTACGGGGTTATTACCTTGAAAATCTCGGACGTTGTCATAAAAAATACTCCTTCGCAAATTACCCTCATCATCGCATATCAATTTCAGGAATTCTTCTGAAGGCAGTATCCCAAGATATGCTTCCTGTACATTATCCATCGGAGGCAAGATGGTATGTTTTTCAAAGATGATCTCTTTCTCAACCTTGTGCCTCAACTCTCTATACATTCGCCTCATATTCTCTGAGTCGATTGGGAAGAATTCTACCTCACTGAAAAGATCAGTTTGCTTCAAATCATCGATACCTGATTTAATTAGTCCTACCAAGTTATCGTCTTCAACCCACTTGCCCGTTGTAACATAATACATGTGACATAAAGGGCTTCTATCCATGTCGATACTTGAGTTATATATATACTCTTTCAAGGATCTCAAATGCTGAATCTGTGAGTTGACTCTAATAGAAGGGGTTTCTCCAAAAAAGCTCTTGACACCAAAGATGAACTTTCCTATTTCACCCATATCAAAATTACTTGAGGTTTTGGACTGGAGGAAGATAAACTGGGCATCCAGCCTTCGCAGGCTGTTCTTAAAAAAATCTATACCTTCAGTCGATGAGACTAAATGTTCATTCACAAGTATGGCCATACCATCAATGGCATTATCTCCACTTCCACCAACATGGATTTCCTCAAAATCGAAGCTCTCAGAATGTTCACGTGCAACAATGCAATAGTTCACGAAATGCTCAAAAAGTTCACTTTCATTTAGACCCGATAAGGTATACTCTTTGGAAAAATCCTGTAAATAGGATTCAAGAATTCGGTCTTTCATTGCCATTCTCTCCCATCAAGTGCAAGCGCGACATCACCACCAGAATCTTCCCGCGATACTTCGGAGAGAAGACTGTATGGTTCGTCAGAAGTGAAACCGTGTGTCGATCGTGGCGGAGTTCCTTGCGCTCCATGTAGTACGTGTCAGTACTCATTCGACATAAACTCTCCCAAAACCTCCTCCAAAAACAAACCCCCTGCAGGCAGAAGACCCCTCGTCTCCCGCCCGCCAGAATCGCCCTCTGCCCTTCAGTGATGCTTCGCCGCGTATGTCTCTGCAATCAGCGCCCGCTTG
>DQCG01000196.1:227-3838 GCA_003533825.1 Phycisphaerales bacterium | reverse complement strand
GTCGTAAATGCCCTTTCAGGCGAGGTAAAGTGGAAACCCAGAACGATCAAGACGTTAATAGGCAGACTGGTCAAAAAAGGCGCGGTCAAAGTCATTGAGGAAGGCTACCGCTACCGGTATTCCGCCGCAGTGGATGAGTCCGAATGTGTCCATTCTGAGGCGAAGTCATTCGTTCGGCGAGTTTATCAGGGGGCGATGAAACCCGCCCTGGCCGCCTTCATTGAGGATGCGGACCTTTCGGACAAAGAGATCGATGATATACAAAAAATCCTCAAACAGAAAAGAAAGGGATAAAATGGAAGGTGTAATGACCAATGCTCAGATGTTTTTCGGCTGGCTCTTGCAGACGACCCTGATTGCAAGTCTGGTCATCTGCCTGATTCTGCTGATACAGAAGATGCTGGGCGGTAAACTGGGGCCTCGCTGGTGTCATGCTCTATGGCTGGTTTTATTGATACGTATGATATTGCCCTGGGCGCCATCAAGCCGAGTGAGCCTTTTCAATCTAATTCCTTCATGGGATTGGCAGGCTCAATCGCAGCAATTACCTGGGATTGCTGACCATAAAGAAGTATCTCCTCCCGCAGAGACAGCCGGGATTCCCGAAGCGATGCCGGACCAGGAACCGCAATCCGAAGCTACTATCCGGAAGGTGGTTGCTCCCAAGTCACAAGCTCTTGCCAATGTGGAAGGTAAATTTAAGTCGCGATTGATTTCCTTACGTCCGGTCTTGCCGGTTCTATGGCTGGCCGGAGCGATAGTAATCGGGGCATATCTGCTTGTGAGTGACTTTGCCCTCTGGCGGATTGTCAAACGGGACCGGCCGTTGGTCGACCAGCCCATGCTGGAGCTATTCGAAGAATGCAAAGCACAGATGGGCGTTCAGAGCCTCGTGGTGGTTGTGCCAAGCAGCCAAATCAAGAGCCCTGCTCTTTTCGGATTTATCCGGCCGCGTTTGCTCCTGCCGCGAGAGATGCTCGATACGGCCACGCGGGAAGAGATGCGATACGTCTTCCTGCACGAGTTGGCCCATCTGAGACGGCACGATATTTACATTGGATGGCTGACAAGCCTGTTGCAGGTCCTGCACTGGTTCAATCCGCTTATCTGGTTTGCCTTCTATCGGATGCGGGCTGATCGGGAACTCGCCTGTGATGCTTTAGTGCTTACGCGAACTGGACAGGAGAAATCGCACGAATACGGCGGGGCAATAGTGGGGCTCGTTCGCCGTTTCTCACGCTCGCGCCGTTTGCCTGCTATGGCGGGAATCATAGAAAACAAATCTCAATTGAAAAGGAGAATCGCCATGATTACACAATTCAAGAACAACTCATATCGCTGGTCGCCTCTGGCCATAACAGTAATTATTGTGGTGGGCTGTGTATCTGTGCCAGGTCCCAAACACGACAGCCGCTCGAGAGTCTCCACGTTGGAGCGCCGGTCTGGTATGGCGTTGAGAAGGCTTGAGGAGGAGTGGGGCGGCTTCGGCAACATTTCGCCGGACGGGAGATATCTGTGCGACGTCGACGATTGGGATAACGGGAATCTTACGATCTGCGACCTTGCGACCGGCAAGCGATGGCCCGTGACAGAAAACGGCCCAGGGGAGGCTATCAGCCATTACGCTCTTGACGCCGCGATGTCACCTGACAGCGGGAAGGTGGCCTACCTGTGGTACGAGGAGAAAACGGGGACTTCAAGCCTGTGGCTCGTGGGCCGCGACGGCTCGGACCGACGGCGGCTATGCGAAGGCAAATACATCATGCCAAAAGACTGGTCGGCGGACGGCAGTAAAATACTGGCGGCGGTGTACGGCCAGCCCCATCAGATGGTGTGGATTTCTGCCTCCGACGGCTCGATTCAGCACGTCAGAGATGTTGGCAAAAAGTACCCTGGGAAGTTCGACGTCTCGCCGGACGGCCGCTTCATTGCCTACGATCTGCCCCAGGCGGATGACACGCCGAAACGCGACGTGTTCCTCTACGACATCGCCATGGATCGCGACATCCATCTCATCGAAACCCCGGCCGACGATGTGCTGCTGGGCTGGACGCCGGACGGGAAATCGATCTTTTTTTCGAGCGATCGCACGGATTCTTGGGACGGATGGCTCCTTGACGTGCGAGACGGCAAGCCAACAGGAATACCTCAACGGGTCAAGCCGGGGATGGGCAAGGTGGAGCCCGTAGGGTTCCGGTCGAATGGATACTATTACTTCGCCGTGTACGACATACGTCGCAGTATTTACACGGCATCGTTCGACCCGAACACATGCTCAATCTCTTTCCCGCTCAACCCCGTCCGGCAGACAGGCTCCCAGAACGATCCCGATTGGTCACCCGACGGGAAGTATCTGGCCTACTACGATATCGAAAAAGAGAATGACACCCCTGTAATCCGCATTCGATCTGTGGCGACCGGCCAGGAACGAGAGATTGAGCCCAAGCTGCCGCTTGTCGCTGACCTGCGCTGGGCGCCCGACGGGGGTTCCCTGCTGGTGACAGGATCCGCCGACAGGAATAGATCGCATCTGATGATCTATCAGATAGATGTACAGACCGGGGAACGTACGGAACTGGTCCATAGCGAGAACATGGGACTTTGGGGAGCTCAGTGGCTGCCTGACGGCAAACGGCTTCTGTATCGCCGCTACCCCGGTGACGATAACACAACGGCGCCTCGGACCGCTTCGCTGGTGATCAGGGACATTGATACCGGGCACGAAAAGGACCTTGTCCAGGTCGAACGTCCGGACCTGATACAGAGCTGGGCTCTATCGCCCGACGGGCGCCGCCTCGTAGTCGAGAGCACAAGCGGTGGCGTCACCCTCGTCTCTGTCGATAGTGGGCAAACACGCGAGCTGCTCGGCCGAGACTGGGCAGAGAAGATTCGCATAGTTGCCTCCTGGTCTCCGGATGGTGGCTACATATTCCTGCTCGTTTGCCCAGAGATGAGCCCCAAGCCACCCATAACGGAACTGTGGCGCATCGCCGCGGCGGGCGGGCAACCGGAAAAACTCCAGACGTTTCGACAGTTGCCTCTGGTTCGTATACGTATTCATCCGAGCGGCAAACACGTTGCCCTCGTCACACACGAAGGACTCTACGAGATGTGGGTCATGGAGAACTTCCTGCCGGAAGACCTCGGCAAGTGACATCCGTTCGTTCATGCTCTTTGCTTTTTAAAGTAGAAATATTGCTGCGTCGGGTATAAAAATGGCCTGGTGGGCGAAGCCTACCAGGCCGTTTACCGGTTAACCGCTGTCCGCCGGACGACATTTGTGTCCCGGCGGCTCTCCCAACAGTTAATTATTCAATTATATTATATACTATCGAACGTCAATTTTCAATCAAAAATCGTATCTGGATTCCTGCTTTCACAGCACCGTAAGGCGTCCTGCGGAGAATGACAGCGCGGCGACGACATACGCAATACGCAGCACGCAGTACGAATCAGCGTACTGCCGCCTGAGCCGCGGCGAGTCTTGCTATCGGGACTCTGAACGGCGAGCATGAGACGTAGTTCATGCCGACACGGTGGCAGAAGTCGATACTGCTCGGTTCGCCGCCGTGCTCGCCACAGATGCCGACCTTCAATTTCTTTTTGGTCTT
>DQCG01000024.1 GCA_003533825.1 Phycisphaerales bacterium | reverse complement strand
CTGCAGCGGGTCAAGAGACAGGCCAGAACAATTATTTGCAGAAAAAACCTCAGTCAGTACGGCCTGGCATCGAGAATGTACCTGGATGACTTTGATGGTAATTTCCCTTATTCATTCAGTTGGCTCTACAACGACAATTGGAGTGGATGCCGATGGCACAATGAAGCTTTAAATCTCACCAATAGACCCGAAGGGGCCGGCTCGCTCTGGCCTTATCTGAAGAATAAGGATATTCATTTGTGCCCCGACTTCGACGTTATTGCCAAAATGACGGGCTGTGGTAATTGTGACGGCAAGACAATTCCCATCGAACCTCAATACAGTTACTGTATGAATTCCTACCTGAACGGCGATGCATGGAATGCAGTGCCCCAAAATCTTCGCACTAATATGGAAAAAGTCAGGAATGAATCCGAGGTCGTGAATCCTTCGCGAGTGTTTTTCTTCTCTGAGGAGAATACGTTTCGTGTTCCGGAACTGCAGAATGCCATAATCAATGACAACAATTTACGTGCCACACCCGGTCCCGGGCAGGACCATTTTGCTACTTACCACAATACTTCGAGCGGGAACTTGGATAATGGTTTCGCCAACGCAGTGTTTATCGATGCGCACGTCGAGCAGGTCTCGGCATATCCGGTCGGCAATACCTTTTTATTAGCCTGGCCGAGTGGAGCACCGGTACCGGAAAGTTTTTGATATGTGATCCCGGAATATCCGCGGCGGCGTGCTGCTTGAGGATATAATCGGTGGCCGCTTTGATGACTCGGATTTCACAGGTAAGACGTGAGAGATATAGTGGAGTATCATCACGGAAAAACAAAGAGCATTTACCTTAATCGAGTTGTTGGTCGTCATCGCGATAATTGCATTGCTGATGGCGATTTTGATGCCGGCGTTGCAGAGGGTAAAAAAACAGGCTAAGACGGTTGCCTGCCAGTCGAACCTGCGCCAGTGGGCCCTTTATTTTTCACTATATACGGACGACAACAACGGTCATTTCCATAGAGGCTGGAACGACAGCGCATATTCTGAAGATAGCTGGATGGCTGTGATGCGGCCATACTATCTGAACAACCCTGATCTATGCTTTTGCCCTACGGCAACGAAATCCCGCGATGAAGGAGCGGATTCCACTTTCGGAGCATGGACCAATTTTTATGACGAGCACGGCAGCTACGGAATAAATATCTGCATTACCGATCCTCTGCCGGGCCGGGAGGGCGGCAGGCCGGCTGATTGGTACTGGAGGAATCGTGATGTAAAAGGTGCTGCCAATATCCCCCTGTTTCTGGATGACTACTGGTGGGATACGCGGCCGCACCACACGGATGAGCCGCCCCAATTTGAGGGCCAGGTGGACGACTGGAGCACGAATGCGATGAAGATGCTCTGCCTCAACCGGCACAATGGATTCACGAATACCGTCTTTGCGGATTTCTCCGGCAGGGCGGTTGGCCTCAAAGAGCTGTGGACATTCAAATGGAATCGCCAGTTCGAAACAAACGGTTCCTGGACCAGGGCCGGCGGCGTCTATTCGGAGGACTGGCCTCAATGGATGAGAAGCTTTAAGGATTACTGAACAAGCTCCTGTTTCATTCTCCTTTTTCCTCGCGCAGAGGGGGGGCAATTACTGCTTGACGCCAAAACACACCCGAGGTCCGAAGTTCCACACACGGATGATCAGTTTTGTTATATCAGACCTCCGTGCTCGCGAAGCAATTCAATGATATCCTCGCACGTTTCTCCCTCTTCAGGCCGGGCAATCGACGACGCCCAGTATAGAGGAGTATAGGCCAGCAGATCTCTCGAATTCACATCTGCACCCACGTCCAGTAATAGCTCTGCGACATCCTTTTGGTTCTGGTAAGCCGCATAATGCAGTGCAGTAAGACCCGGACTTTTGTCTTTAGCATTAACATTTGCTCCATGGGCGAGCAGAACCTTGACCGCATCCGAATGACCCTCTCTTGCAGCATAGTGCAGGGGAATCTGGCCCTTTGAATTTTCTGCATTCACAAACGCTTCCGCGGCAAGCAGAGCAAGGGCAACATCCTGGTGGCCACTCAGGGCCGCTATGTGCAAAGGAGTTTCGCCAATCGTATCTGTAGCGTTTACATTGGCCCCCTTGGCGATGAGAAGCTCAGCAATCTGTACATAGCCTTTCTCGGCCGCGTAGTGCAGAGGCGTAAAGCCACGTTTGTCTTGGACGTCTACATCCACGCCGTTCTGAAGCAGAAACATCACGACATGCTTCTGATCCTTTTGGAGCGCCTCGCACAGAGGAGTCTGGCCTCCTTTTTCGGCATTCACCAGGTCTGGTTCCTCTGCCAGCAACACTTGGGCTTCGTCAAGATTTCCCAACTCCACTGCTTGGTGAAACTGTGCGACAGAATTATTACATCCGGTGAATATCAAACCGGCAAATAGAACTGTCACAGCGATAACCACTTCTTTTCCATTAACCATAATTTTCCCCTTAAAAAAATCAGTATCGACTACTTAACCGCACAATGCGGCTGGCTTCCTAACCATTGCCTGAGTTTTCATCGAATGATCGCTGCCGGGATCATAGAATTCATTCCAACCACCGAATAATCAACACGGTGATTCGCCCGGTGCGACCGTGACGAATCCTGATTAAAATATAAGAAATACATTCAGAGAGGCAAAACGCGTAAGCACTATAAATTCTCGCTCTCACAGAATCGCACAGTATGCTCGCCAGACTTGATTTAGGGCACGATTTGCCTCTTGCGGGTCTTATAAGAATAGGA
The DNA here is from genome assembly GCA_003533825.1 of Phycisphaerales bacterium. Lineage (GTDB taxonomy): Bacteria > Planctomycetota > Phycisphaerae > Sedimentisphaerales > Anaerobacaceae > JAFGPJ01. Next base: position 1,215 of record DQCG01000024.1, on the reverse strand, counting down.
CTTGCTTTCAGAGATCGCGCTTTAGAATGGCTCGCAACCGGCTCTATTGATTAAACCGGCCTTGTAATTTGACCTGCATTTTGATACAATCACTTTCGAAGCGCAAACAGGAAAGACAGCATCGTGCAAAAGGCAAAGGGATTCACCTTAATAGAGCTTTTGGTAGTAATCGCCATAATAGCGTTATTAATGGCGATATTGATGCCGGCATTGCAGCGTGTCAGGAAACAGGCTGGGGCGGTTGCATGCCAGTCGAACCTTCACCAGTGGGCCGTTATTTTCGAGATGTACGCAGGTCAAAACGACGGCTTTTTCTGGAGCGGCGATTTTGTCAGGGACGGATGGGAACAATACTGCTGGACAGAGCCGCTCAGGCCTTTCTATAACAACGATGAAAAGGTGCGCCTGTGCCCCATGGCTACGAAATTCCGAGAGGAAGGTGCTTTGGATCCGTTTGCGGCCTGGGGACCTGTCCGGCAGACCGGCAACCAACGGGGCAGCTATGGGATGAACAACTGGCTCTGTAATCCGCCGCCGGATGTAGAGTTTATTCACGGCCGGGAAGCAGCCGAAGATAACTGGAGGAGCGCCTATGTCGAAAACCCAGCCAATATCCCGATGTTTCTCGATTGCGCGCACGTCGAAGGTAAACCGTACGCCTTTGACACTCCCCCGGAATATGACGGCGACATATCAACCTACGGCGTAAGTAACCTGCAAATTAAGCGTTTCTGCCTAAACCGGCACGATGGATATATAAACGGCGCTTTTCTTGACTTCTCTATCAGAAAAATCGGCCTCAAGGAGCTGTGGACGTTCAGGTGGCATCGAACCTTTGAGACCGGCGGCATGTGGACCAAAGCTGGCGGCGTTCACACGGATGAATGGCCGGAGTGGATGAGAAGATTCAGAGATTACTGATTTGTGTCGTTGATTTTAATCGCGGTACAAATGATTCGTATGTTATTCGCAGATTGCTTTGCTTCAAGTTCCGGATTACAGATTTTTGCTACGCTCTTCGGGACCGTTCTCTGTTCAGTTCGCTGGCGCATAAAATGAGAGATATTTGGAAAAAACCTTGCAGAAAAGCGGCATTAGAGGTATATTACAAAGACAGCGAGTATATCAACTTGAAATGAAGCGTTAGCCATGACAGACTTTTTCTTAAACAGAAGGAGAATGATCAGTCATGCGCAGAGCAAAAGGCTTTACACT
>DQCG01000208.1 GCA_003533825.1 Phycisphaerales bacterium | reverse complement strand
CCTTTTATATCGCTTTGACGCAATTGACTCTTTTGACGTAATTCTCTAATAGCAAGGCCATAGGCTTTATTAAACACTTCAGACTGCTGCTTGGCTTTTACGCAGGCGCTCGGGTCAATGGCCTGCTCAAATTGTTCCCATCCAAGATGTATATCCAAGTCTGGCCAGTATATGAAGGCACCATCTTCGTCTATCTCAAAGTTCATGTGCTCTTCCCTATTATGACCTTGTAGCACGGAGAGTTTTTCCAATGGCACACGAAGTTTAACAAAACGATTCTTTATTGGGGAAACAACCACCAAAGTATCCTCTTCCCACCGAGCGTCTATAATACGGCCTTCGTAGTCACCATTGTCCAGAGCTAATAAGAATCTCGCTACAAAAGGCTCTGCTTCGTTGTCTGCGGAAACAAGGCAAATTCTTCTATCGTCACGCACACCAAGCCACGCTATCCGGTCTGCAACGGCTTCAACTGGCAAGTTACCTTGAAAGAGCAAGAAGACTGGTATCCTTTTCAACTCGTGCAATTGCTTTATCTTTTCACGGTCTATATCGGTACTCGTCCAGGCTACTAACAATGGAGCGACACAACTTGAGGAACGGGTATCCCAGTTTTTGATTGTACGCCACCCACGCTTCCCAGCCTTCAATCCCGACTTAGAAAAAGCCTGTTCGACAATCGACTCTGAGTTGTCGTCCGCTGCCAAGATTTCCGGTTTTTTCAAAGTCTTAGTCGGCATAGTTCACCTTCTCTTCCCATTCTTCTAACAGGGCTTCTCGATGTTGCTTTGTCCTATCATGGAGAGCCTTTCTATCCGCTTGCGATATTCGCCCGGACCATTTAGCCTTTTCAAACATCTTTGCTTCTTTCTCCAAGAAGAAAACTTTCACTTCCCATTCACCTCTTCGTTTTGCATTGAAATGTGGTGGCGTATGGTCACGCGACCAGAACCAGCAATCAATGCCCTCTATAAGGAAACAATCGAGTTTTCCCATTCTTACCTACTTATTACTATACGTTTGAATCGGACGTTTGTCAATAGTTAATTTCAAAAAATGTCTGATTTTCTGAAAAAAAACTCACCCTCTCTCTCCTATCCTCAAGATCAAGCATTAAAGTGGATGTCTACCATATAATCTTAACGACTGCTCACCTTGATTCAAGTAAAAGTTTAGGAAGAACTACGTTCATTCACCTATTAAAATTTAAGTAATACTGTCTAATTAAAATACTCATTCTCGAAAGCCTTTCTTCGACGAAATAACCAAATCAAAAACACAAATACGTCTCAAAAAACGAATTTCTCGTGGAGTTGAATGCGCAAATCCCAAGCACGGCTGAAAAGGTGCGATATGACTACAAGGCGATTCGAGGAAGATTTGCGTTCTTAGGTGTACGCCTTTGGAGAAATGATACAGGAAAATAAGTAAAAAGTAAAAAAAGTAAAATTTGACGAGATTTACAGGATTTACATAGATATTTGTCTTTATCTTTAAACAGTGTTCATCGGTGTTAACTTGTGCCATAGGTATAGGTATCAGTGTCTAAGGAACTTGATAATTGTCCCCGCTTGCGCGAGGATGACAATATTATTTCTCTGAGTGCTCGGTGTGCTTTGTTGCTGGTTCTTCTTTGCGTTTATTCGTGGTTATCTTATGTTGCGGGCGCATAAGAAAGGCCGGCGCCAGCGAACTGGATGAACCGGCCAATTTTAGAAAAAGGTTTTACTGAACTATCCGGCTTTTACTTCGCCGGGTTGTTTTTTTATAGCTCCAGCCTATTGAGCTTAGGTTTGGGTGGCAGTCATTGGACAACACCCGGCTTTTTCGGCCGTACCGCAGCAGCCTTCTTCGGCACAGCAAGGCTTCGGGCAGGGAATCGGACAAGGTGTCTCGCAGCAGCCTTCTTCGCCACAGCACGGCTTGGGACAGCCGGTCGTACAAGGTGTTCCGCTGCAGCCGGTCGATTCGGCCTGTGCGGCCATCATTTTCGTACAAGATGACGTTGCCGTCTGGGTTATCATTGGGCAGCCGGCCATATTGCCTTTTGCCTGACAGGCTTTTGCAGGAGCTTCGTTGCCGGCAGGTGCGCTATTCGCATAGCCGCCAAGTAAAATTGTTCCCGCAAGTAATGCTGCCGCAACGCTAACAACGACAATCAGATTCTTTTGATTCTTAGCACTCATTAAAAATTGCCTCCAAAACGTCCACATTTAGTTTAATACATTGGTTGTACACCCTGTTTCTGGTTAATACTATACAAATTTAAGGGCGTCGGTGTTCGTAAAAAACTCGATAAGAAATCGAATATTTATGTCTATTTTCGTCAGATCATCGAGGGTCCTTTAATCGCGTCAATTTCATAGTTTAACCGGGGGATTATACGGGATTCGAGCTTACTGAGAGAGGTATTGCCTGGCGAAACGTTTTGCGGCCGAGCCGAGCAAAGTTCTGCTTTCGCGTAGAGCTTCGGCCAGAGGCATATCGTCCGGTTTGGTAGGTATGGCGGCGGTGATTCCGAGCTTTTGGTATTCAGTCTGCGGGATAGTGACCTGGCCGGCAAGTACGGCTACGCGGGTTTTGGTTTGCTGTGCCATTTTCAGGATCCCGGATATTACCTTGCCGTAGAGAGATTGGCAGTCGAAGGAGCCTTCGCCGGTGATGACCCAGTCGGCGGATTCGAGCTCGGCGAGAAGGTTGCTACGGGCCATTACCGTTTCTATGCCGGAGACGATTTTTGCATCCATAAACGCGACCGCTCCGGCGGCCAGGCCCCCTGCCGCTCCCGCGCCGGGGATGTTCTCGATATCTTTGCCGAGTTGCTGGCGAACATGATTAGCCAGATGAGCAAGCCCCCTTTCCAAACGCTTGACCATTTGCGGCGTCGCGCCTTTTTGCGGGCCGTAAACCTCGGCAGCGCCATTATAGCCGCAGAGGGGATTATCGACGTCGCTGAGAACTTCAACGGCAATAGGCTTGCCATCACGGTTCAACAGCAACGATGGTTCCGGCCTGATTATCCTGGCGATTTTTTCCAGCCCGACGCCTCCGAGCGGTACGGGATTGTTCTTATGATCGAGGAATTTCCATCCGAGCGCCATCGCGGCACCGACTCCGCCGTCAACCGTTGCGCTGCCCCCTACGGCAAGAAGTACCTTCTTTGCACCATGCTGCACGGCGGCCTTAATAAGCTGACCGGTCCCATAGGTGGTCGTCTTAAGCGGATTCATCTGCTCGGCGCTCAGCAGCTCGAGACCGCTTGCAGCCGCCATCTCGACGAGAGCTGTTCTATC
>DQCG01000332.1:5107-9108 GCA_003533825.1 Phycisphaerales bacterium | reverse complement strand
CCAGGAGGGTTCGGAGTCGTCGTAATCGCCTGAGGTTATTTGGCTTAATTTTTCTTTAACGATATCATAGATATAGACATGATTACGACGTCGATCAGTTATATAACCATCGGCTCGATCAGCCTTAAATTCCAAACGGTCGATCACCCAGGGTTTTTTGACATTGTCGGCAGGATCTTGTGGCGTGTTCGGATCGGTTTTTCTTATTTCTTCGTCTTTGAATACAAATAGTAGTTTGTTATTTTGAGGTGACCATTTGATGGAATTCGCCGAACGTTTAAGTTTGGTTATCTGTTCTGCCTCGCCAAAAGGGTCAAATTTTAGTGCCCAGACCTGGGTATGATCGGTAGCGCGATCGGATAAAAAAGACAGTGCCTTGCCATTCGGAGTCCAGACGGGATTCCAGGCGGATGATCCTTTCGTAGTCACAGCACGGGATTCGCCTCCTTCGATAGGGATAATCCATATCTGCTTGGATAAAGTATAAGCTATCCATTTACCATCTTTTGATACATGGGGAGATCCCACGGTTTTGAATTTCTCATTATCTTCGAAAGTGACAGGGCGGGGTTTTTGAGGTTTGTTTTGGTTAGGGTCAGCTTGGGACTGATTCGTATCGGCTAAAACAGAAGATAAAGAAACGGTGCTGAATACTAACCACGACATGATAACTATTTTCTGTTTCATATTCTTTATTCCTACGGTTAACTATGAAAGTTGAACACGAGGTCTGGGATTTCCCACACATACCTACTCAACTACGCCGCTGAGTCTCATTTAAACCATATCAGGATGTCCCCGTCATAGCCATGATAATCAACAATAAATGCGGTATTCTAATCTTCATAATGTTATCCTAATGATGTTAAATACAGTAGCACCTCCAACCAGAGTACCGTCATTGCCGTTGCCACTTGAGTCGTAGGCGGTAGTACCGGATCCCTCATCAAACCTCCACCAGCCAATAAGATCAGCTCTGGCCGTACTCGTCAAAGCCAGGTCCAGCACAAAAACGAGAGAAATTAGATAAATCGATTTTCTACACATAGTAGTCCTCCTTATGAAAATTATAGATAATTATGCTTTGACAAACCACCAAAGTGACTAACAATGTTTTTTACCTGTATTACACTCGATCCGTATCCATCCGTCAACGAGAACTATATCTGGTTTGAGATTATCTGCCTCCTCCATGAATCTCAACATGATTAATTGAAAGGTGAAAACCGTAACTGCGAATGATACAACTACGGCAGCATCATTACTTTTCCCTTGTTCTGCGCCTTTTGAAAAATCCCTGGAAAACTATAGAAATCTCAAATCGGAAAACCAAAACAGCAGATGCCCATCTATAAGTTTCAAAACCTCACTTATTGTATTTATATCATATTCACTGCCTTTGTATCAAGGGAAAAATGTACTATTTTAGGCGGTAGCTTAAGTACTATTAGCAACGACCATACCCTCAGCCTTGTCCAAAAGCCAGAAAAAGGCCGCAGAGTGGCGAGCAAAATTGCCGCAAGCCGAAGCTGTAGAAAAGTGACATAATGCCCTCAAAATGACCTCAATTTCTCGAGAAGATCTATACAACCTTACTACAACCGTACGATTCCTTATCTGTCAATTTTTGAAGATTGCCATCTTCATAAACCTTCCTTGAAAAAGGCGTTACAAAAACATTAGAAAATGCCATCGTTTTCAATGTCTATTTTGGAGCTTCCGAAAGTGCTGTAAACGTCTGGCCAGACGGGAAAAAAGAGCAGGTCAGGATTGAATATTGACAGCCGGGGCGGTCTCGGCTATATACATATCAGGCGGTACATTTTTGCCCCGCCAGGTGGGACACTTTTACTCCGCCGCTTACACAATCGTCTATTCCATCCAATTATAGAAGGCTGCCAGTGAGGGCAGCCCAAGGATGGCTGACACTAAAACTCAATGACATAAAATTAAAGATTGTTCAAAAAATCGGTTACAGAACGATCAAATTCTTTCGGGTTTTCCATATTAACATGATGTCCAGCACGATGAATAACGACCTTTTTCGCTCCCGTGATTTTACTGATAAGAATGTCCGCGACACCTAAAATATCTGTGACATCGTGATCACCTACAACAACCAGTGTCGGAACTTTTATTTCAGATAATCTCTGAATAGAAGGCGGTGATGGCCACATATAAAATTCTTAATCTTTAGACCAAGTTTCAAAGTTTTCTTTTATCAGAGTACGCATTTTTAGAACGGTTTTAGTATCATGTTCAACTGGGACAAAGAATGGCAGCTCCATTAGCAATTCTACTGCTTTGTCAAGACTTTCCTCTTTGGCGGCTTTAAAAATAGCTAAAAACTTTGATTCAAAATTTTCTGCATCTGTATAGGGATAACCATTCAAAGCAGAGGCAACAGGAATTAATGCATCAACGATATCTGGATGCTCTAAGGTAAAGTCAATAGCAATCATACCGCCAAGTGATAATCCTATAATATAAGTCTTATCTATATTAAGAAATTGGAGTAAATGGAATAAATCATCAATATGAGAGAATTTGTCTTTTGGAACTTCTGATTTTTCATATCCTCTTAGATTATAACGGATGACTTTATAATCTTTCGCAAACAGGTTAAATTGGTGATCCCACATCCTTCTGTCCATTAGTCCCCCGTGAATCAAAACAAAAGGATGGCCCTCTCCCTTTATTTCATAATATAACTTTGTGGCATTAACCTTTGCAAAACCAGAATTAATTCGCATTACTCACTTTCCTTTTACAGCTTACTGCCCAAATTTCATGTGACACCCAAGTTTCTCCTGCGTTGAGATATGCTTATTGTTGACTCTTGGGCTCAGGAAATCAAGCTCTGTTCAATAAAAAGGTGTTGGATATGTCATCTATTGCAATGGTCGATATATTGAAGGCTTTTTGAAAAAAGCCCCTGTGGTGCGGAGGGAGAGGAAAAAGCGAGATATCCGCAGGGGCTGTAGACTGTTCAGTAATCCTTAAAATTTCTCATCCATTGAGGCCAGTCATCCGGTTGTGCGCCGCCCGCTTTCGTCCACGTCCCGTTCGTGTCGAACTCGCGATGCCATTTAAGTGTCCATAATTCCTTGAGGCCGACCTTTCGCACCGACCAGTCGGCAAAGAGACAGAACTGTGCGCCGCTGTGCCGGTTCACACAAAGCGTTCGCATCTCATGGCCGCCTATGACCGGCGTCCGGTCTCCGACGTCGGGCGGCAGGTTGGTGTCCTTGGGCCAGGCGTCCACCCACCAGCCCTCTGTAAAGACGGGGATGTTATATGCGGCCGGGACCTGATGAGTCCGCCAGTGATACTCAATCGGGCTGCGTCCCCAAAGGCTGGTCAGATTGGCGGGAGGATTGCACATCCATCCATTCGGTCCGTAACTACCCTCATCGCTGCCGTGGGAGGCGGGCACGCGCCAGGCATCGAACGGAGTCGACGCTAACGCCATGGCCGACATGGATGTGGACGAACGGTGCTTCTTGGCCGTAGGGCATAACCACATCTTCTTATCCTTGGAATACGACCGCAAACATTCCCGCCACCAATCGCCGTGGGCCACGTCGGCTCCGAAGCTGGGTAGCAGACCGCTATAGAAATAGCCGTCGTTATCCTGCGTATACATCGCAAAGATCAGGCCCCACTGGTGGAGGTTGGATTTACAGCCCACACCCCGCGCCTGACGTCGGACCCGTTCCAGGGCAGGCATGAGGATCGCCAATAGAAGCGCTATGATGGCTATGACTACGAGAAGTTCTATCAGTGTAAAACCTTTTTGCTTGTGCATAACCATTCTCCTTCTCATTAAAAAGATTAATGAGTATCGTTGATATGTTTATCTGACATGATTATAGCACAAAAAGTTGCGATTATTCAAAGAAAAGGTATATTCCTAATCGTCCCAAGGATTGTGGTAAAATTTTGCCGGGGATTTTCCATATCTTTATAAGCCCTCAAATGACCCTCCGAAGGCCGGATAC
>DQCG01000332.1:3384-4980 GCA_003533825.1 Phycisphaerales bacterium | reverse complement strand
TGATCTCTTGGTCAATAATCAGTTCAAACACGCTGCTCCGTGAAATCTACAAGCCTTAACTACTACCCTTTCTGTCCCGTTACGCTTCTTCGATGATCTCTAATCCTAAGGCTTTACCGAACTCAGCAAGCGGCTCTTTAACGTCGCCGTAGACAGTTACTCGATGCCAGCCGAACTTGTCCCACTGGTTGAATAACTTGCCGATATCGCCACGGACTTCAGCAACCAGCTTGGTTCGGCACCCGTATTCACTATCGAGGTTGCCAACTGCTTTCGCCTGATGGATGATTAGTTGTTTCCGCCCTGCGTTCGTGCGGAAGGAGGTTGTCATATAGCCGGAGGGCAGAAATGATTCACCGCAGGCTCCTCGCGGGTCACGGTTGTGAAGCGTCCGAATCCGAAAGCCGTTGCGTTTACCTTCAGTGCCGAACGCCTTGGTCGTGGCCACGCAGTGAGCGTAAAGAATCTGATTCTTTGAGGTATCAAGGGCCGGATCGGACACATAGCCGGGTCGCCCTGTTAAAATTCTGGCCATCAGCATACTGAGCATGTCGTCGGGCATGGCTTCGCAGACTCCCTGCCCGCCATCGTTCAGAATCTGCATGAATCCGAGACATGGATAGGCTGGAAGCTGACCGGCGGCAAATCCTCCGAGGCAATTCATAGTGATGTTGTCTGTCCCGTATTTTTTAAGTAGCTCCGACATAGCAAGGTAGAGACCGCCTGCCTTGCGGATCGCTTCTGGTTCAGGCTCCATTACTTTCTCGGCCTGCCGAGACCAGCGGCTTGCCCATTCGGCGGCCTGGTCCCGATCTACCTTTTCATAGAAAGCCTGCAATTCGCTAAAGTCAATGTACTGTCCCCTGGTGCCGAGAAAGTCCTGCTCCTGGCCTGCTCTGCCGCGCCCCAATATCAGAAACCGCGATTCGCGAAAACGCTTGACACATTCGCCGATGTCGGTCAGGACCACCGGATCTTCGGTACATTCCATCCTGCGAGGAGCTGCGAAGGTCTCACGATAAACCTGCTCGCACTGTCGGGCGAATGAAGTTGGTGTTAAGCCGGGCCTGCGAACATTGGCAAACTGACGAACAACTACAACAAGATCGCTGAGCCGCGTTGTGGACACGGCGACTGCAGGAATCCGGCGGCTGCACAACTCGCTATAGCCGGTCAGAAACACGCCGGAGCCACCCAGGAATTCGTCGGCTATAACCATCGGCTTGCCCAGATTCCCAATATCGACGATTGGCTTGCGCAAGGCCCAATCCAACGTCATCGTATAAACCAGGTATCCGTCGACAGTGTCCTTCAAGGCAATTGCTTTCTGGATATCTTCGGTCTTTTCGATAGTGATTGAGATAAACTCGATCTGGGGACACCCTTTATTCAACAACGCAAGGATTTCCTTCCGGCGGGCTTTTGTGTCAAAGCCAGGATATGGCCAGATCTCTCTTATATTTATGTTTGCCAAAAAGACCGTCCCGATGCGGATCCTCTTCATTTTATCATCGGCAGCTTTTGTGAACGATGTGAGCCCGCCAAGAGTTGTCGCTGCGGCTACCCCGAAGCCCTTAAGAAAATGCCGGCGATCGA
>DQCG01000332.1:0-3289 GCA_003533825.1 Phycisphaerales bacterium | reverse complement strand
GCTACAAATTAGAGTATACACGAACATACAACCAGTTCAAGAAACACTTCCAATTCCCGACAGAAATCTTGCTTAACAGCTCACCCTGGCCCGGCATGGTTCTACTATTGTTATTCTCGTTTTTGAAAAACTGATGTAAGACCTTGAAATTGTGTACGGATAACCGCATAATACACCAACAGGCATTACCTCATCCATATTGGGAGGGTAAATGCAGAGAAAACAGGCAGCCGAAGCCTTGGCAGTATGAAGGAGACAATCATGCACGACAATAAACACCTCAAAGCAACATACACTTTCAACCGGCGAAGTTTTCTGACGACAATAGGCGCGACGTACGGTGCGCTGACAGTTCCCGGTCTGCGGTTAAATGCTGCCGAAAGCGGCCGGCCGGCTCAACGTAGAAAACAAGGCGCGGCGGTTAGAGCGGCATTTCTTTATCCACCATCAACAACATTTTCAGATAATCCGGATGGCTGGTGGAGCTGGCCGGGCAACGAATTCGATGCTGAGGGACGCCAGAAAAGCTACTCCACGGCATTGAAAGAGATTGAAAAACGTCTCGGAATGAAAATCATTACCGAAAATCGCTCGGTAGCCAACAATAAAGATGCCGAGAAGCTCATCAGGGAAATCGAGACAAATCGTCCGGATGGTCTGCTCTTGATCATGTTCTACAACCGCAGCCTGCCTCAGGCCGATATGATTTTACAAGCCGCTCAGAAACTTGATATCCCGGCCGTGTTTTTCATCGGGCTTGGTGTCAAGCACGGTTCTGTAATCCAATATCGTCGGCCGGGTGTCTATTTCATTCAATCACTCGATAATCTCAAAGCCATAGAATATGGCATGCGGATGATTAACACTCACAAGCACATGAAGCAGTCACTTCTTCTGAGCATTACTGAAGCGGATAAGCCACGTGAGAGTATTGAGAAGTTCTTCGGCATAAAGGTACGGGTGATTCCCTTCCAACGTTATGCCGACCTGTTCTATAAAGTCAAGATCGACGAAGCGACTCAGGAATTGATGAAAAAGATCGTCGGCGGAGCGAGAGAGATAAGAGGTGTTAATCGAGAAAGTTTGAAGAATGCCATGCGGGCTCATCTTGCACTCACAGAGTTGTTAAGTATCGAAAATGCTGATGGTCTGACGATGAACTGCCTGCGGCGTGGAATGCTAAAGCCATGCGTGAGCTTTTCTCTTCTTAACAGCAGGCTTATCCCGGCAGCCTGCGAGAATGATTTGCCTGCGGCCTATACCCAGTTGCTCGGACAACTCCTGATCAGCCGGCCGGGTTTTCAGCACAATCCGTGCTATGAAACTGAGAGAAACCACTACTACGCCTCACACTGCACGTGTGCTACTAAAATCTACGGCCCCCGGGAACCTGAGCTGGAATATTTGTTACGTCGCTTCGCACACACCAACGAGGGCAGTTGTGCCATTCAGGTCTTCTGGAACCCCAAAGATCCGGTAACGATGGTGAAATACTATCCCGGTGAGAAGCCAAAGTTGGACATCTATGCAGGCAGTGTAGTCGAGTCACATCCAATGCCACCTGCTGCCGGATGCGCGACCAACGTGGAAATTGAGATTACCGATCGCTCCGATGCATGCATGGTCAGAGGGCATCATAATCTGTTGTTCTGCGGTGATTTTGCTCGACAATTCAGGCTGTTTGCTCAACTGTATAAAATGGAATTAGCTGATACAGCGATCTACCGCAATAAATACTGAGGCCTTACCCTCTCTGATTGTTATTGTTGTTGTCGTATCCTCGTCCCATCTCGGTCAGCATTTTTTATGTTCTCTCAAAATTAAATTGTATTTTACTACCTGCCAATGTTGATGAGTGGAAATTTTCTAAAAAAATATGTATTAATCACACTTGACAAATCTAAAAAAATACACAAAAAAGTAGTATATAGAATATAGAAGAAGTAAAGAGAAAATCCTATGAGCATTGACAATAGTACGACACTCACGCGACGTCGGTTTCTGAAACGTGGTGTGATGGCAGCAAGTGCGGTGGCGCTGCCCTATTATGTTCCAGCCTCGGCGCTGGGGCTTGGCGGAACTGTTTCACCCAGCGAACGAATTGTGATGGGTGGAATTGGAATCGGCGGCCGCGGTTCTTATGACTTGGGTTGGATGCTGAACGAGCCGGATGTGCAGTGGGTCGCCGTCTGTGATGTCCTAAAAAACCGGCGTCAAACAGCCAAAAACATGGTGGATAGTAAATACGGTAATAAGGATTGTGCTGTGTATGGTGATATGCGACAGTTCCTGGCCGAGCGGACGGATGTGGATGCCGTGTTAATTGCCACCGGCGACCGCTGGCACGCGCTGGCTTCGATCATGGCCATGCGGGCAGGCAAGGATGTCTATTGTGAGAAACCTGCCTGCCTTACGATGGCGCAGGGGAAGATGGTCGTAGAGACCGCTCGCCGGTATGGCCGGATCTATCAAACCGGTGCCCAGCGGCTCAGCGAGGGTAATCACGTCTTTGCTATAGAAATGGCCCGAACCGGCCGGTTGGGCCGGATTCACACCGCTTACGCAGACATTCGTTGGCGCGATGGGCGGCGTTACGACTGGTTGCCGGCGGAACCGGAACCACCAAAAGATGAACTGGACTGGGATGTCTGGCTCGGTCCATGTCCTTGGCGACCTTATAACAGCAGTTATGTGCATGGAGGTTGGTATCACTTTTATGATTTTGCTACCGATGTCGCGATGTGGGGCGCGCATACGGTTTCCCAGGCCCTGGCCGGACTCGACATGACGGACGTTTCCTCTATCGAGTTCGAGTATGACGGCCCGGATAAAACGATGGTGACACGCTTATCCAGCGGGGTGAAGTTGGTTCTGTTCCGGGTCAGCGGCTCGGTATGGGAACCGTGCGAGTACTGGCACGGCGCTTGCGGCGAGCGGTTCGAAGGTCCCGAAGGATGGGTCGCGGCCGCCGACGGTTATTCAGGACCTGATGTATCATCGCCGGCGATGCTGCGCGAATTCAAAAAAATACTGGCCGATTACACTTCCAGGACGCAGCGGCCGATGAATCACGTGAGGGATTTTTTCGATTGTATCCGGTCACGCCGGCCGGCCGTGGCAAACCCGGACGTAATGTACCGGTCAATGAACATCTGCCTGGCCGCGGACATCTGCGAGCGATTGAAGTGCAACCTGGAGTTCGATCTGCGCAAGGCTGAGTTTGTCGGCGATCCCGAAGCTAACCGAATGCGATCCCGCGCGATGCGTGCTCCCTACATAATCTAATCTA
>DQCG01000228.1 GCA_003533825.1 Phycisphaerales bacterium | reverse complement strand
GCCACGAAGATTGTGATTTCTTTATCCCTTATAAGCTCGGCTATCTGGCGGTACTTTTTGATGTAAACATTTTTCGCCCCGACACAGAAAGGCAGCAGCTTACCGACCGTCAGTCCGAACGAATGATGCGGCGGCAAGATATGCCCGAGCGTGTCTTTTCGACTTATTTCCACCTTTTCCACCGAGCCGAGAAGATTGGCGCCCAGATTGCCGTGTGTCAGTTCAACTTCCCGCGGGTCGCCCGTCGTGCTGGAAGTGCACAAAATCACGGCGGTATCGTTGGTGTCTATCCCGGCGGGGATTTTGTTCAACAGCTCATCTATTTCATTCTCGCCCAGGCCGGTTTCTTCGAAGACGGCCATTTCGACAAAAGTCAAACCGCCGCCGGAAGCAAAATCCTTCAATTCCCGCCGGGATTCGGCATCCTGATAATCGTCGGCCACGATAAGCAGCCAGCTGTCCGTATGTCTCAGGTGATTTATCACACCCTCGACCGGCCTTTCCGGATCGATCAGAACCGGGATGGCCCCGGCCAGCACTACTCCCCAGAGGGCCACGTCCCAGTCGGCGCAGTTCCTGCCGAGTATCGCTATTCTGTCACCGGGCCGGATGCCGGCCGATTGAATCAGCCATACGGCAAAATCCCGAGCCCTCGTTCGCAATCGCCCGAATGTGAGTGATTCCTCACGATCGGCCCTGATGATTTCGAGGCATTGCTTGTCGAGCTGTTCGATGCCGGAAAGGGACTCGTTAAAGATGTCAATCAATGTTCGGAACTTAAGCTCTGTTTGCATCTGTTTTGGCTCCCGTATCGGAATTTGCCATTTGCGACCTATGGCCACCCTTCCTTGCAGTTGCTCTTCCAGAATTTATCGTTTGCAGAACTTTACACGCTCACCTACAATATGGCAAGTCTTTTCCTTGATGCGGCGCAGATTTTATGAAGAACTGCGAAGCAGCAATCCACGCCGGTTTAAAAAATGTTACGTTCGTCGTCTTTTGTGCCTTATATATATGTGGATGGGGCAGAGAGTGGCCCTTCGAGGTAGCTAATAGTGAGGACAAATAGATTTTTCTGTTTGTTTTTGGCGTTTACGATAATTTCTTCCGGATGCAGGAAGAAACCCGCTCCGACTACAATCCCGCTGCACTGGGCCGCCAAAACCGGGAACGTCCGGCAGCTAAACTCGCTGCTATCAAGCGGCGCAGATGTCGACTCCAGGGACCAGAACGGTTGGACATCGCTGCACTGGGCAGTCCACGAGGACCAAAAACAAGCGGTACAACTGCTCATCTCCTCCGGCGCCTTCGTAAATGCAGAAAATAAAGCAGGATGGACTCCGCTGTTTCTGGCGCTGCCTGAAGGTGATGAAGATTTGATTGCAATGCTCATCGCCAAAGGCGCCGACTTGAATGTCAGGTGCGGCATGAACCGTGAGTCTCCACTGCACTTTGTGGTCCGAGAAGGTCGCAGGATAACATTCGAATTGCTAATTGACAGCGGCGCAAACCTTAACGCGGAAGCCGCCGGCGATCATTGGTCGGGCCGCGGGATTAAATACACGCCCCTGCATGAAGCAATCGCGGCTCGGCGTGAGGACATGCTGGAACTGCTCATCGCAAAGGGTGCCGATACGAATGCCGGCAGTAACCCATTCTCTGGAAACCCTCTCTTCTTCGCGATACAAAGTAAACAGGAAAACATGGTAAGGATTCTTCTGGCCGGTGGTGCAAATCCTAACACTATCGGCTTCAGAGGCCGGACACCGCTGCATATAGCAGTGCAGAACATCAACACCAATATAATGGAATTACTCATCGATGCAAATGCCAATATTAACGCACAGGACGAATCAGGCAGGACACCGTTACACCAAACTCCGTACATCGACTCCGACCACAAAAGTAGAGATGCAGCTAAAATTCTCATAGCTCACGGCGCCGATATAGAGGCAAAAGATAATAAGGGTGCAACCCCTCTGCACATCGCCGCTTCAGCGGGCAACAATTACGTCGTTGAGTTACTTGTGACAAAAGGCGCCAATATCCATTCAAAAGATAAGGATGGCGACACTCCACTCGCCTATGCGCTGTCACCGCGTTGGAGGATGCACGCAACGGTGGTTAACACAACGGTAGTTAAATTCCTTATCGAGCATGGCGCTGACATCAATGTAGCTAATGACAACAAGATAAAATTGCTGTCTTTTGCTGCCGGCGCTGGCTACAAGGATTTGGTCGAACGTCTAATCGCCAGTGGAGTAGAAGTAAATCCGGAGGAGAGTAAAGGAAATCGAATTCACAGGCCTCTATTGGAAGCGATTCGCAGCGGACACGACGAAGTAGCAAAACTTCTGATTGCCAACGGCGCCGACGTTCGCGACGTCAATGTCAGGAATTACTATGGCAATATGCCCCTGCATAAGGCTATTCATGATAGCAATGAGATACTTGCCAAACGTCTTCTGATATACGGCGCAGAGGCCGATACAGTAGATTCAACGGGCAATCCGCCGCTCCACTACGCAGTCCGGGAAAACGATCCTGACATGGTCAACCTGCTTCTTGCCCATGGCGCTAATGTCAATCTAAAGAATAATGCAGGGACGCCTCCTCTGCAATACGCAGCCTCACGGGGAAACAAACACATCATCGAGCTGCTCCTGGCAAATGGCGCTGAGGTGAATATGAAGGATAAAGGAGGTGACACACCACTGCACAAAGCGGCGTTTCGAGGCCATAAGAACATTGTAGAACTGCTTCTGGCTCATGGTGCTGATATCACGGTGAAAGACGACACCGGCCGCACTCCTCTGAATGAGGCTATCCGTCGGGGGCATAAGGAAGTGATCGCCCTGCTCAGGAGCGAGATGTCCGGCGTCGGGCGTGCGGGTGATTAAAACCTTTTGGAGCACAAAACATGAAGATCAATAGAGTTTTATGTCTAATCTTAGCAATGATGCTATGTGTAGTTGCGTGCAGGAAGAAGCCGGCTGCGACTACGACGCCGCTGCACTGGGCCGCCAAGACCGGGGACATCC
>DQCG01000414.1 GCA_003533825.1 Phycisphaerales bacterium | reverse complement strand
GTCCACAGCGGTGCCAAGTCGATGCCGTACTGGTACGACAACAATAAGCAGGGCTTCGCGAATTATTCGGAAGCAGTGAAAACCTTGTCTGCCCCGCGTGACTGGACTGAGGAAGGCGTCACGGAATTATCGCTGTGGTTCAGAGGTTACTCGGCGTCCGTCGGCAGCTTCGTTGAGGGACCGGTCGGCACTTACACAATGACCGGCTCCGGCACAGATATCTGGGATAGCGCTGACGAGTTCCACTTTGCCTATAAGACGCTCACCGGCGTCGGCTCGATTGTAGCGAGGGTTCAGAGCGTTGATAACACCAACAATTGGGCCAAGGCCGGCGTGATGATTCGCGAGAGCCTTGATCCGGGCTCCGTGCACGCGACAATGGTTGTGACACCTGCTCAGGGTGTTTCCTTCCAGCGGCGCACCTTCACCGACGATGTCAGCAGTGACACGACAACAGCAGGGATCGAAGCGCCGTACTGGGTGAAGATCGAGCGTGACCTGGCCGGCAACTTTACGGCGTACAGTTCGACAAACGGCACGACGTGGGAGATGCAGGGTACGCCTGAGAACATCCAGATGGGTTCGAACGTCTATATCGGCCTGGCGGTAACCAGCCATGATGCGGTTTTAACCTGCCAAACCGTATTCACCAACGTTACGACTACCGGGACGGTCAGCCCACAGTGGGCGAACCAGGATATCGGTATTTTCAGCAACGATGCCGAGCCGCTGTATGTGGCAGTTTCTAATAGTGCCGGAAATCCGGTAGTGGTGGTTCACGATGACCCGGCCGCGGCACAGATCAATACCTGGACCGAGTGGATTATCCCTCTGCAGACCTTTGCAGATCAGGGCATAGTCCTGACCAACGTTGACAGGATCGCGATTGGCCTGGGAACAAAAGGCAATATGACAATCCCCGGCGGTTCGGGAAAGATGTACTTTGATGATATTCGCATCTGCAACCGGGCAGTAAGCCCGTAGGAAATAAAAGTTATGGCTCAGTAGCCATCTCTGAAAGAAGCAAAACGCCCAATGTAGTCGAAGGGCTGGCAGCTCGATAAAGTTGTCAGCCCTTTTCATTTGGAATCGTACATTGAATACTGATAGATGAGACTGTGTCACAATTATCGTTCAAAGATGACTCATTTTATTTTCGGATATCTCTACGACGAGGAAGTATTTCCTATCTGTACGGTCGGAAGACTTGGCTTCTGCAAACAAGTTTTTGAACAGTATTCCTGCCAAAGTGAAAGCCGATTGATAAAAATTTGACACAATTGGTTTATTTTGCTCGTTTTGAGTGCTTCAGGTATTGACAGGATGCGTAATAACTTGTTATATTGCAAGCAGTTAAAAAGTGAAGCGCCCGTAGCTCAGTTGGATAGAGCAACGGATTTCTAATCCGTAGGTCGCAGGTTCGAGTCCTGCCGGGCGTGGTCAAAACTGCGGTTTTGCTATCGTTATCGTGGTTTGTCTGTTCGCTGGAGTTCGCCAAAGTACGTTGTCGGACGCCAATTTTACCAGTATATGTCAATTCATTTGCGGTGACATCATCAGTTCCGGTTGCAATGCCACAGCAGTATTCATTCACAGCGGCAAAACAGCCTTCTTACTATTCTTGCTATATCCGACTTTAACCGTAACGGTACAGTTCTCAAAATCGAATGATAACTTTTTAAGGCTTCGCAACTCATTAGCCCTAAGTCCTGTTTCTGTAGTCACATGCTTGGCATCTAACAATTCAAACTCAATAAGCTGCCCGTACATCTTTGGCGGGATTTGTGATAACCATTTTGACAGTTCTGGGTCTAACGGCCTGCCATAACAGGATAGTAACCATTCGATTTATTCTGCAGCAAGTATACTTTCCCATTTGTTTGGAAAAGCTGGTAATTACCGTCTGATTTTTTGTATTGTCGATAAAATCAATAGCATACTTTCGACATTCGAGTGGCCCTACCATTGCATTCGATATATCATATTTCGTTCGTCCATGGTAAGATGTTTGTATGACATCGCGTGCTCTCCGTAGTCTGAAGTCTTTGAATAATTCCAAGCTACCGGATTCGACACGCGATGTCATTCCTATTTATCTTTTGCACTTACCATGTGAATTCGCCGACCATCAAGGGCTGCTATGCGGGCTTTGGTAAATCTGAGCCTGATGCCCGGGATGTCTTAGAACTCATAATTTCTCCGTAAATCCAGATCCTTTAATAACCAGTGTCGTCACACTCTCCGCCGGGAAAGTATAGCTGTTATTTTTCACTCCACGACTCACGGTCTTCAAATCATTCGCTTTGGATGTTTCATACGCATCGAATATATTCACCCCACTTCCGTTCGCAAAATGTAATTCTACCTCATTGCTCTTCGTTTCCGGATTCATAACCACCACCACTAACCTGCCCCCATCTGGACTCTTGCATGCCACTACCCGTAAAACCCTTGAATTATGCTCGACTTCGAAAAGCCGATAGCCCGGCCGAATAAATCGGCTGAAATTCCCCATCGCCCACAGCCGTTTGATCGGAATAATTTCCCGCTCTGATTCGTTCACATAAATCAGGCCATCCCGGAAATTATACCGCGACACCGCTATCCAGTACTGCCACGATGAAACACCGCCCCACACCAGATCGTCTATTATCTCCCGCGTCATCCGCAGCGCCGAATCCATTCCATAATCCCACCCGCCTTTCATCTCACACCATTCCGTCATCTGCAGCTTTTTGCCCGGATACTTCACAAAGAAATACTCCGCAAACGCCTTCTTCCTCCCCAAATTCGCCCAATACGAATGAATCGCATAACTATCCATCCGCTGCCGGACAAATTCATTGCCCAGTAGTTTTTCCAGATAGACCGGCGATCTCCTCCAGTCATCCCCCAACGGCTTTACTACCATTTCCCAACTGCCGTTTTCCGGCGCCTCCACCTCTACCGGCAATCTTCGCTTCTCTACTTCCTGCAGCATAATCTCCACCAGCCGGACCACTTCCTCGGCCGAGTAATGACAGCCTTCCTGGCTATGCCCGTCCCAGTCCCACTGCGGCTCATTAATCGGGCTGATTCCTTTGACCGGGATTTTTTCCACTCGGATAAAGTGCTCGGTTATGTCCGCCAGGTACCGGGTAAACTCCTGGTACATATCCTGCCGCAAATTAGATTTATCCGCGCCATGCCCGGCAAACGCATACCCCGATTTGGTCATTCGCCGTGGCGGACTGTTGGCAAACAGAATTACATTTTCCACTCCCGCTGCGCACACCTGGCGCAAAATCCGCATCGCGTTTTCATCTCTCTGCCAGTCATATTCTCCTTTCGCCGTTTCGAACGTTTCCGCCCGCCGCCAGGGATCCCCAATTTCCTCTCCCGATCCCGCTCCCACATTATAGCGATAAATCGACAATCCGATCCCTTCTTTGCCGAACAGCAACCCTACGATCTTTCTCTGCTTGCTTTCTTCCCATCCACCGACAATTTGCGCCCACCATGCTCCGCTGGCCCCAAATCCGTCAATCTCCTGCCGCACCTCACCGGGTTTCAGCCGCAGTAATATCTTTTCCGCAACGCATGGGACTTGCAACCATCCCAACCAGATAATCCCTGTAATAAATATTACTTGTCTTGTACTCATACTATGTCCACTCCTTCTCATGCCTGACAGCCCACCACAATCTTCCTCATGATATCATCCCTTCATGACTACTGCCGTTCAATCCAATTGGCCAATAAGCTCAACCATTGAGACGTACCATCGCTACCTCTGCCAGGACCGAATCCATGCCCGCCATTAGCAAAGAAATGCACCTCGACGTCCTGGCCTACTGTTGTAAGGGCTTTGGCGTACAGCAAAGATTCTTCAATAGGCACAACTTCGTCATCGTAGGCATGTAGCAAAAAAGCTGGAGGTGTTAAGCTCGTAACATTCTTGACCAATTCGTATTGCTTTTTCTCTTTGTCTGTCATCTTGCGGTGAAACAGGCTCTCCTCCAACCATTTCTGATTCTCGGCACTTAACGTGGTCACCGGGTAAATCAATGCCGAAAAATCCGGATTTTCACTTTGGTTTTCTGATTTTAATACGCTGACAGCAGTTGCTAAATGACCGCCCGCTGAAAAACCCATAATACCGATATGCGCGGCATCAACGCCATAATCGACAGCCTTGGATTTCATAAGAGCAACCGCCTTACGCGCATCTGTAATTGGTAGTAGATGAGGCTGGTCAGACGCTTCCTGCAACGGCAATCGATATTTCAGCACCGCTGCAACGATGCCATGTGACGACAGATACTCGGCAATACGTTGCCCCTCTGCGACAAT
>DQCG01000042.1 GCA_003533825.1 Phycisphaerales bacterium | reverse complement strand
ATGACCAATTTTTCATATATGCAGCCATGGCACATCAAGGACAGGGGATTTGTCTGCTTTTTCACACGCTACAACTATCCCGCCGCACGGACGATTTGCTTCATGACGAGCAGCAATGGTGTCAAATGGTCGCAGTGGTCCCGGCTGGCCGCGATGGACCAGGGTCATTATCAAATCAGCACCGCCGGTAAGAACAAAGCTGGGACAGCATTTAACTATCACCCAAAGGGCAAAGGTTTGAACTGGCGGACAAACTTGTACTATATTGAAACTGCCGACCTCGGCAAGACCTGGAAGTCCGCCGATGGAAGCGAATTGACGCTGCCTCTGACTAATCCCGGCAGTACTGCAATTGTCCACGACTATCAGAGCGAGGGATTGAACGTTTACCTGAAAGATATCCGGTTTGACGCAAACGAAAGGCCGGTCATTTTGTTTATCACGAGCAAGGGTTACGAGTCCGGGCCGAAGAACGATCCGCGAACATGGACAACGGCCCGCTGGACGGGAAAAACCTGGCAGATAAGAGACGCATTTACCTCGGATAACAACTACGACATGGGCTCACTCTATATCGAGGTTGATGGAACGTGGCGAATCATCGGCCCGACCGAAACAGGGCCTCAGCCTTATAATCCGGGTGGTGAAATGGCGATGTGGATTAGCAAAGATTACGGGCTGACATGGAAAAAGGTCAAACAGCTCACGAAAGACAGCACGCGTAATCACACGTATGCGCGACAGCCGGTTAACGCGCATCCTGATTTTTACGCCATCTGGGCCGACGGCCACGGCAGAAAACCGTCACAATCGACCCTCTACTTCTGCGACAAGCAGGGAAACGTCTACGTTCTGCCACGGGAAATGTCCGAAGAGCTTGTCAAACCAAAGTTATTGGAGTATAACTCGAACCAATAATCTAAAATTACCAAATCATCAATAGTCAGATTGGAGCAGCAGAAATATGAAAACAAAGCAAATAGCCAATCAAACCGTAGCCTTCCATAGCTATAATACCATAATTGTCGGTTCAGGTGCCGCCGGTATGAACTGCGCCGTGCATTTGTGCGAGTTTATGAAAGGCAAAGGCATCGAAAATCCCGCCGATAGAGTTGCCGTCGTAACTGCAGGGCTTGACCTGGGCGCATCACGCATGAGCGGCTCAGATAAGCAGACATACTATAAGATGGGTACAAGCCCGGACATTGCCGACAGCGCCGAGGAATTTGCCAAGAGTCTGACAGCGGCCGGCTGCTGTCACGGTGACTCGGCTCTGGCCGAGGGGATTGGTTCACTTCGCGAATTCTACCACCTGGTTCAGGCCGGAGTTCCGTTTCCCACGGATCCAATAGGCACTTTCATCGGCTATAAAACCGACCACGACCCATACGAGCGAGCCACGTCGGCCGGCCCGAAGACAAGCAGGTTCATGAGCGAATGCCTGCAAAAACAGCTCGAACAATATAACGTCAAGATTTACGATGCGCAGGAGGCCGCCGGCCTGTTGACGGTCGGCTCCGGCGAATCCAAACGAATCGCAGGCATCGTAACTGTAGATAAAAAAAGCATCGATGGCTCGAACCTCGCCATAAACGTATTCCTTGCCGCAAATATCATCCTCGCAGCCGGCGGCCCGGGCGAGCTGTTCAAAACAACCGTCTATCCGAAAGCCCAGCTTGGAATTCACGGGCTGGCTTTCAAGGCGGGACTTATCGGGGCAAACATAACCGAATCACAGTTCGGCCTGGCCAGTATAAAATTCCGCTGGAACGTCTCGGGCACGTACATGCAGGCGGTGCCGCGTTTGTTCAGCACGGACGCCGACGGCAAAGATGAGAAAGAATTCCTGACGGATTTCTTCCCGACGATGAGCAAGATGGCAACGGATATTTTCCTTAAAGGCTATCAGTGGCCCTTCGATCCGCAGCGGATTGAGAACTTACAGTCGTCACTGATTGATATCCTGGTTTTCAACGAAACACAAAAGGGCCGGCGTGTCTTTATGGACTTCCTGAACAATCCGGTAGCCGACGATTCTATGGAAGATTTCGACATTGACGCCCTCGAACCGGAAGCCAAAGAGTACCTGCAAAAAGCTGGAGCGCTGCAGAAAACGCCTATCGAACGGCTGGCACATATGAACACACCCGCAATCGAGATATACGAGGAAAACGGCATTAATTTATTTTCGGAACCGCTTGAGATTGCGGTTTGCGCCCAGCACAACAACGGCGGATTTGCCGTCGACAAGTGGTGGCAGTCCAATATACCCGGGACTTTTATAATCGGAGAAATGGCCGGTACGCACGGCGTCAAACGACCGGGCGGCTCGGCCCTGAACGCCGGGCAGACAGGCGGACTTCGGGCGGCACAATATATCGTCAACGTGTACGGCTGCGAACTGCCTGATTATTCGGATGCCCAGTCAGAGATCGACCGGCAGCTCACCGACCTGATAACAGGCTTGGAGCGGCGTGAAAATTCCTCGGATCTGGATCCTCAAGTGGTGTTGGAAGAAATTCGCAACCGGATGACCGCATCGGGCGGACATATCAGAGAGTTAAATGATGCCGGACGAGCCTTGAAAGAGGCAGTCGAGCTTTATAAAAACATTCAAAAGAAAGGCTTCAGCGTAAAAGACGCCAAGGCCATCGTTGGAGCGATACAGGCCGAGCATCTGGCCCTGACCAGCGCAGCGTTCCTCAAGGCCGTCGTCGAACTGCTCGCACAGGGCAGCGGCTCACGCGGCTCGCACCTGGTCCTATCCGAAGACGGTGTTGAAATCCAT
>DQCG01000347.1 GCA_003533825.1 Phycisphaerales bacterium | reverse complement strand
CCGAGGATCGACTCGTAGAAAGTTGCTACGAAACTGATGGTGTTCAGCCTTTTGATAAAGTTCCTCTGGGCTGCAATAAGGTCGTTGCAGAGTATATCGATTTTTTGATTCTGCTTTTTACGATCTTTATTCAGCTTCTTTATCAGGAGGCGCAGTCTTTTATGTCTTTGTTTATCTTCCACGGTTACCCACTCTTTATGACAGTCCACCGAAATATGCAATGCTTCCAGGATTTTCAATTCGGCCTAATGAATGTCCGGCTTTAAGAGCAGGTAATGATTTAAGAAGTCTCTTTTCGGTAGCCCTATAAACAGCCGGATATCAGCTTTGCGGTTGTTGACGCGGGCTCGGTAATGGATGTCGATTTAAATTGAAGGGTGCCGTTTACGTCTCGGTTTTCGGACTTGTTATTATAGCTCAATTCATGAACTCACTACAAGCCGATAGAGGATACCCAACTGCCTTTTTATTTTCTGTTGTAAAGCACAACCTTGCTCATGGAATCTGCGAAGGCTTTTAGTGGTCTCTTCATGATGTCCAGAACCGGGTCTGTATAGTCCAAGCCGCCGCAGGTAGCCCTCCACAAATCGAGCAGAGTTATGACTTTGGCCCTCACCCTTACACCGCCGATTCTTCCGCGTTTACATTCCACGATACCCTGCCTGCTGAGCATTTGTATCACTTTTTGAAGATATCCCACGGAGAAATTCAGAGCTTTTGCGATCTCTGAGGCCTGAAGATAGTCGGAGTTTTTCCTTTTCTTCAAGAATAGAACCGTTTCGACCGACATGGTGAAATCCTGATTGATTTTCACAATTACCTCCTTCTTTTCATCACACTGCCCGGGCCTATCGGCGTACGAGCAGTTTGTCCGGGCTATCGGCAACAGGCACCTTGCGGACGCGTGCGGCGAAATCATCGACCTCCTCGATTTTCTCGAAGCCGACAACCATCGTATCCACACAGCCTAAACCGAGCACGTACCGGACCGATTCATCACGTTTTTCATCACTGTTTCTGAAGCTTCCTTCGCCAATCAGCTTCATCCCCACTACGCCTTTGCCGGCCTGGTGGAGATCTTTGAGTACAGGAGCGACCTTCTCCGGCGGGCCGTCCATTTTTGTGCCGTAAGCGTTAATCCTTGCATGTACTGAATCCACCCAGGGCTCCTTCACGCACGCCTTCAGGGCCTCCAGCGAGTGGCATGAGACCCCGTGTGCCCGGATGAGTCCTTTCTTCTTGAGTTTGTCCAGAATGTTCATCTGGGTGCCAAGTTCTTCCGGCCACTTTTCCGAGACAACACAATGCAGAAGAATAAGGTCGATGTAATCTGTATCCAGCTCCTTGAGGAATCGCTCGATGACCACATCGGCGTCCGGGCGCTGCTGTTCGGGTATGCCGCCGCGACGCCACCATATCTTTGATACTATAGCATAATCCTTGCGGGGGATCTTCTTTAGTGCCCCCGCCAGGTATGGGTGCGTACCGTAGAGATCGGCCGCATCGAACAGTCGTACTCCACGCTCGTAAGATGCCTGCAGCAATCCTTCAAACTTTTCTTTGCCCAGGCGGGTCTGGTTTGACTGCCGGTTGCCGCCGCGCATGCCTGTGCCGAAGCCGACACGCGAGACCTTGATATTCGTTTTCCCGAGCGGCACACGTTCGTATGGATCGGACATTACGGTTTTTTGTTCTGCCGCGGTTATACATCTCGGGCCCAACAGAAGACCACCCATGCCCGCAATCGACCTGACTAAGAATTCACGACGTTTCATTTCCATTGTTGATGACTCCTCAAATATCTCGTGCTACGCAGCAGCCTGACAGGGTAGCACTGTAGCTTTGCTTTTATGCCGTAAGAATAGACGGCCCGGACCGATAATGCAAGAAATTTTCATCCACTTTTTCCATATATTATCTGCTCAGAGTTTAAGCTCTATAGCAGCAAGAATTTTTCTGCATGTACAATGATTTCCGAGGTGACATAAGGCGAGTTTTGAGGCGGTGAATTTGGCTGGAAACGAAAAATCATCTGTTTGTCCGTATCCGATTGTAATATGTGGAAAAAAATTCTCAAAAGCTGATTTCTCAGGGTAGTTTTTGATCCAGAGCAACGTTGATTTTCCGGCTATTGGTGGTGAGAGCACCATTTTCGCCGTAACATCGTAGCTGAAATATGGTGTCGTCCTTCGCATAACCTCCTCATGGAGCGATTGGAGTCTTTGTGTTTTTTCCAGCTCAAAGGCGGACACTTTTTCGCCGACTGAGTTTGTTGCGGTATCTATGCCAATAACGCTTAGTTGCCCCGGAGGGTATTTCAAAGCAATTGTCTGTATAATTTTCCCAATACATTCAATATGCTTTTTATCGATACACCCCATAGCCAGGGAAATATGCGGCAGGCATTTTTCTTTATCCAGAGTGATTTGGTCGGCAAATTGCGTCAATAGCCTGCTATTTGCTTCGATTGCTTTATTTGTCATCTGTTCCGAGGGTAACAATACGATATCTACAGCCATTTTCACCATTAGGATAGTCCTGAAACAGGAATTCTGCCATTTTTGCCTCAATATGGCGGAATTTAATCAGAAGTGCAGCCTGGCACAAGGAAAAACTCTTGCAAAAGCAATCGCCGGGGCTATACTCATTTAGCTTAACCGGGAGTTTGCGTTCTCATTTTACGAGGACCACTCGCCTATAAGGGTGTTTGGGATCTCAGAAAGGATGCGGCGATGGCGGATAAAGATGCTGATTTGAAGAAAATAAAAAAACTCATCGATATAATGAAAGAGAACGATCTGGTTGAGCTTGAAATCAAGCACGATGACGACAAGATCTTTCTCAAGCGCGCACAACCTCAGCAGGCCGCCGGCGGTGTGCCCGTAATGAGGACCGAATCCGGCGCCGCACCGGTCGGCCCTGAAGGTGTGGGGGCGGTGAGTCAACCCTCCGCTCCGGAATCCCTCCCGGGCGAAGAGGAATTGACGGAGATAAAATCGCCTATCGTCGGTACCTTCTATGCGACCCCAAGCCCCGATTCCGAGCCTTATGTAGATATCGACTCGGTAGTCGGTCCGCAAACGGTAGTCTGCATTATCGAAGCAATGAAGGTCATGAACGAAATAAAGGCCGAAACCACCGGGACGATTGTCGAAATACTTGTGACGAATGGCCAGGCCGTGGAATATGGACAGGTGCTTTACAAGGTCAGACCGGATTAATCATAGTAGATTGAATTATGTTTTCAAGGATTCTCATAGCTAACCGCGGCGAAATAGCGCTGCGTATAATCCGTGCCTGCCACGAGCTTGATATCGAAGCGGTAGCGGTTTATTCCGAGGCCGACAAAGATGCTCCATACCTGCAAATTGCCGATGAGGCCGTTTGTATCGGGCCGGCCGAATCTGCTAAGAGTTACCTCAATATCCCGCGTATAATAAGTGCCGCCGAGATTACCGACGTAGAGGCAATTCATCCCGGCTACGGCTTTTTGGCGGAGAACATAAACTTTGCCCAGATATGTCGGGATTGCGGAATCACATTCATCGGCCCGCCTGTTGAAGCGATGCAGTTGCTCGGTGACAAGGTCCAGGCCCGCAAGCTGGCATCCAAGGCGGGTGTGCCGGCGGTGCCTGGTTCCGATGGTGCCCTTGAAAAGGATTCCGAAGCGCTTAAGCTGGCGAACGAGATGGGCTATCCCGTAATAATAAAAGCTGCCGCCGGTGGAGGTGGACGCGGTATGCGAGCTGTGCATAACGACATGAATTTGCGTTCGGCATTCAGCTCCGCGCAGGCTGAGGCTAAAGCCGCCTTCGGTGACGGCAGGGT
>DQCG01000409.1:8012-9069 GCA_003533825.1 Phycisphaerales bacterium | reverse complement strand
CGCAGAAATATACACGATAGCCGGACGTAAAGCAACTATTTTTACAAAAATTTATGCCCCACGCCGAAATCGCTCTCAGAACCATCAAAACCGAGGTAAAATCCACTATTGAGAATCGCATATTGAAAAACATGCCCCAAATACCATCGCCAACAACTCCATATCAACAGTTTTTCTTTACAGAAGGGGCAATTCCTATCCCTTTACGACCTCATGCTTTTTAATGAAATCCGGGTCGATATCGACGCCTAAGCCCGGGCCGGTGGGGACTTTAATCTTTCCATCCACGACAATCAGGGGCGATGTTTTACATTCGAATTGTACATCCGTGTTTAATCCTTTGAATTCGTGATGAGCAAGTGCATTGGGAAGGGCGGATACGAAGTGTATCATGTAGAGGTATCCGAGCCCCCCGCCGGACATGTGCGGCGTACAGTCTTTTCCGAATGCCTGCGCCATACGTGCCACTTTCATCGAACGAATCATGCCGCCGAAATAATAATTGTCGGGTTGAACAATTTGAAGGCCGTTATTGGCGATAAGCCAGCGAAAACCGTGAAGGCTGTACTCCTGCTCGCCGCCGGCAACCGGGATGGTCAGTGCGTCGGCAACCTGTTTGGTCTCTTCGTACCAGTCGAAAAGAACAGGCTCTTCGAAAAAACCATAACGATACTCTTGAAGTAATTTGCCAACGCGTATCGCCTCATCCACCGAGTAAAAACCGTTTGCATCGGCATACAAAACCATTTTATCGCCGAATGTTTCGCGGATAAGCGGAATCATTTTTTCGGTCCTTCCTTTAGGCCCCACGGCGTTAATGTCTTTGGTCATGAACATGAGTCCGCCGACTTTAATCTTAAGCGCGTGGGCGTTATATTCCGCGACATCCCTTTTTATCAGCTCCAGCGACTCGGCTACTGATTTTTCACGGTATTCCGTGGCCTGGTATACCGCAACTCGCGGGTGGTGGATTTCGCCGATCAACCGGCCGATGGACCTGTTGGCGATGCGACCCAGCATATCGAGAATCGCAAACTCAATTGTCGCAAGGGGTATC
>DQCG01000409.1:0-7886 GCA_003533825.1 Phycisphaerales bacterium | reverse complement strand
GGATAGAGCGACCTCATCGTGCCGTGACCCACCGAAATACCCACTTCGCCATTGGTAGAACGCACCCGGCAGAGGAAACTCCGCCTATAACGAAGCAATTCGAGGGTGTCGATGATGACCGGGGTCTTAAACAGCTCCTTTTTCAGTACCGGCTGTTTAAGTATTTCATCGAGCTTTCGGTAATCAGGTTTCCGGGCCTCTGAGCCGCCGTACGTGCGCGGCAATCCGGCGGCAAGACCGCCGGCAAGGGCGGTGCTTATAAACTTTCGACGATTTGTTCTCATGATATACCTCCCACGTTCAGTGATAACTATGAACTCAATCAATTTGAAATATGCTTTACTACAATAAGGGAATCATGTCAAACCTTACCCCGATCCGCAACTGCCTTAAACGAAGGCAATTTTTGCGGCTTATTGCCCATTTTGCAGATAAATGGCGGGAAAAAATGGGTGACGATAAGTCGCAATTTTGTGTATACTGGTCTAAACTCTTGATAGAAATTAAGAATTGGAGGTAATACAGGAGCAGGTTGCAATGAAAAAGATTTCACACGGCTTTACTCTTATAGAACTACTCGTTGTAATTGCGATAATCGCCTTGCTGATGAGTATCCTCATGCCGGCACTTCAGCGTGTGCGAGAACACGGGCGACGACAATCCTGTGGCAGCCAGATTCGTCAGCATTGCATGGCTTTCATTATGTACGCCGATGATAACGAGGCAAAACTTCCTCTGCCCGATATCCCGGGAGGCTGGTTGTGGGACCTGGACGTGGACGTGGTCAACTTCATGCTGCAAACGGGAATGACCAAGCAGATGTTCTATTGTCCTTCCAACCGTACCATGCATACAAATATGGACCATTTCTGGACATTTCAGGCTGATGTTGTCAATGAGAAGACACTGACAGGCAATTTCATCGTGTCCGGATACTGCTATGTTCTGCAGATGGCCCCCGGTAAGGGAGAACGCCCTGAGATTCAGAATAATCCCAATGGGAGCAAGACCTGGCTCAAGACAACTACGGAGAAGCAGCCGGCCCTGCGAGAACTCTGTGTGGACGCTACGCTCTGTGCCTGGGACCAGCGCAGTCAGGAGTACCCGAACGGCAATTTCGGCCTGGTAGCAGGGGGAACGCTCAATCAGGTGTCGCTGTATGATCGCACCAGCCACTTGAAAAACGATGCGCAGCCTTCCGGTATGAACATCGGTTTTCTCGATGGACATGTGGAGTGGCGCCATTTCAATCCCCTGTGGGAATCGCCCGAATACGAACAGGCCGATGATATTCCGAAACCGCGCTATGGTAGTAATCGCAGATTTTGGTGGTAGATTTTAAGCCCTTCTATGAGTTTCGACGGAGCCAATGCCTGCGAGTTCATGTAATCTATCTTAGACTTCAGCCTTGCGACGGGAAGGCATTGTCAGGCTTTCCGCACAAATCAAATCTCTTCTTCGCCTACCGGTTCTTTACCTGTGTAAAGAGAATTCCATTTTGGCGTGTCGCTGTTCAGGTAGCAATAGACAGGCTTCTCATTACGCACCAGATCACGGAACCACTCAAACTGCCAGCGAGGAACAAATATGGTACCTCTTTTGTATTGGGGCAGGAATGTGTTGTTCGGCACCGGGCTTGTGTCATCAAGAACGTACACAACAACATGGTACTTGTCACCTTTACACAGAATGTAAGCCGGAAACTTAAGGTTCATTCCTTGCGCGCTTCCATTCATCTCTCTCGCAATCTTTACTTCATACGTCTTTACAGGAAAACTTACAGTTGCCATTGATCTCTCCTTTACTCGCAATAATTTTATTGGTTTAAGGTTTCACCTCTTCTTCTTATTTGGGGTTGTATATGGTTTCCGCACAACATCTCAACTCTCTCGCATAGAGCAGGAAAACACAAACTACGACGCTGCTGCTTCGGAGCTATTATATCCGCTATGTTCAATTATAGATGTGTCTGCTCCTCGAGCAAGGAAGAAAACGGAAAAAGAAAATGATTATTTGATTCTTTCTCTGCTTTAGCAAATATTCCGTGATAAACAGGCTTGAATGTGATAATTTACAGCGTACGGATGCCGGGCAGGACAGTCTCAATGCTTCCGTCGAGAGAATTCAATTCGCCAAAGGCTGTTTTAGGAGAAGTTTTTATGAGAGTTGCACGTTTGGTTACAATCGTTTCAGGCATAACAGCTCTAATTACGTCATTCTGCGCTACCAGTCTCGCCCAGGAGACCGTCATCGTACGGCCTAAGGAAATCGACGATGTCCTTACGAATCCCGGAATCGGCTTTATGACGTTCCAGAGGTTCAACGGCGACACGCTCAACGAAGCCAAAGGCTGGACCGAGGGCAAGCCTATCGTCTATCAGGACTTCGACGGCGACCTGAAAAACGAAGACTATCCCGATACGACGATAGCCTACTTCCGAATCTACTGGAAATTCATCGAGCCGGAGCGGGGCAAATACCGCTGGGACCTGATAGACAAGGCCCTCAAGACCGCACGCCGGCGGGGCCAGAGCCTGATGCTGCGCATAGCTCCATACGGAACGGGCAATCAGAACGACGTTCCCGGCTGGTACCGCACCATGGTCGGCGAGAAAAAGGACTGGCGGGAAAGGAAATGGCAGGTCGATCCGGAGGACCCGCGATACGTCGGGCATTTCACAAAAATGATAAAAAGCCTCGGCGAACGCTACGATGGGCACGTGGACCTCGAAAGCGTGGATGTTTCGATAGTCGGCGCCTGGGGCGAGGGCGCAGGCTCGGAACTTCTGACCGACAAAACGAGATGTGCCCTGGTCGACTCCTACATCGACTCGTTTAAGGAAACGCCCCTCGTAATGCTCCTGACCGACGAAAAGACGAATGGCTACGCGCTTTCCCGCGCGGACGTCGGCTGGCGGATCGATTGCCTGGGCGATATGGGAGGATTCAGCCCCACATGGTCGCACATGAACGACTATTATCCCCAGGCGATAATCAATTTCGGCGTGAAGGACGCATGGAAAAAGGCCCCGGTGACACTCGAGGTCTGCTGGGTGATGCAGCATTGGATGGACAAGGACTGGGATGTCGACCACATTATCGCCGAGTCGCTCAAATGGCACATCTCCTCCTTCAACGCCAAGTCCTCGCCAGTACCCGAAGAGTGGCGGCCCTCGGTAGATAGCTGGCTGCGGGCTATGGGATACCGATTCATTCTTCGCAAGTTCACCTACCCATCGGTGCTAAAGCCCGGCGGCAAGCTCTCTTTCACCTCATGGTGGGAAAACGCCGGTGTAGCTCCGTGCTACCGAAAATTCCCCCTTGCTCTTCGCCTTAAGAGCGATGAACGAACGGCAATTCTCACCACCGGCGCCGACATAACAACCTGGCTGCCGGGCGACAATCTCTACGACAACGAAGTCACCGTCCCCACGGACGTGCCCGACGGTGAGTACGACCTGCAAATCGGTATCCTCGACCTGAACTCCGACAAACCCAAAGTAAAGCTCGCCATCTCCGGCCGCCAGCCCGATGGCTGGTACCCGCTCGGAAAGATAAGACTGGATGAAAGATGAAACTAAATATCAAATTTCAAACTATGGGCATCAGAACTTTCCTGAAAGAATATCGCCCCCTGGTTTTCTGGCTGGTTTGGGGTATTTGTATGAGTTTTTGGTTTGGTCTTACCACCCGGAATTATCAAACCAGTTTTGCCATATTTATGGGGTTTGGGATTTACCTGGGATTGGTAATCCAATTCGTTAAAGTAAAACGGTACAGAGCAGTTGCCCTCTGTATATGCCTGGCCGTTGCTATAATTATTGTCTGGAAACCAGTGGTAAGTCTTTTTCAAGTGAACACGAACCGGAAGATCAGCCGGCAATTTCTGGTTGATGATGTAAGGCAAATGGCTTCTATCCTGGAAAGTACTCATCCTGATCCCTATTTTAACGGCGGCGGCAAGATTGCTTTTCACCGGAGAATGCAGAATTTGATCCGGACTATACCTGAAGAAGGATTGACAAAAACCGAGTTTTACCGGCACCTGTGCCCGTTTAT
The DNA here is from genome assembly GCA_003533825.1 of Phycisphaerales bacterium. Taxonomy (GTDB): domain Bacteria; phylum Planctomycetota; class Phycisphaerae; order Sedimentisphaerales; family Anaerobacaceae; genus JAFGPJ01. The sequence goes on along the minus strand of DQCG01000409.1, from coordinate 3,827 downwards.
CGCAGCGGTTGGAGACGGACATACTGCATTATGGGAACTCTATCGCTTAAACAGTCAATCTCCCGGGGGGATACCGCTTTATTTCCAGATAGTGGAAGATTTTTTCTATGTTGCAGGTGTGATTGATTCTGCACATCAGCATTTAATCGGATCTAAACTGGTATCTGTGGAAAATGTCCCAATCGATGAACTGCTCAAACGTCAAGCCCGGATAAAGGGATGTGACAATGAATATCAACTAATGCGTAATCTGGGGTATGACCGCTCTCTCTGGCATAAGAAAAAGATGGAACACCTGCTTCCGGAGTGGAATGGCGATTCGATTCATGTGGTTTTAATGAACACGGAAGGTAATGAAATCGAGCTTTCGTTCCAGCCCAATAAGATAGGGCGGGATCAGATGATTACAGCCTCAAACTCTGTTAACCTGCCCTCTACTGAAAAAAGCAATTATGTTTACCGGTTCATGGATGAGGAAAAGAAAACCGCCCTCCTTCTGATTGAAAATATGTATACCTATAGAGAATCCTTTGAAATGGAAATTGCCCTTAAAGGATCCCGCCGAAAGGGTCTGGCAAATCATCTTTATCAAAAATACAATGACAAGTCCCCGCCCGTAAAGTACAAGAATGTTGTGGCCGGAATACCCTCCGCCACCGAATTATGCCGGGAACTGGTTCAGGTAATGAAGGAGAACCAGACGGAGAACCTGATCATTGATCTCAGGAGGAACCAGGGAGGAAATGCATTTATTTCCACAATTTTCTTCTATTTCTTTTGTGGAAAAGAGGCTCTGATATCCTTTAGCGATAAGAGAAGCATCTTTGTCAAAAAATATTCGCCACTTTTCTGGAAACAATATCCGGCGCGCAATATTGATGATATCAACAAGCATCAGCCCATCAAATTAACAGGAGATGATTACGATTTCTCCGGTTATCCTGAACCCGGCGACAATCTTACCCGGGAAGAATCCATTCGCATCATCGAGGATGAAGCTTCCATGGCCCCCACTTTTTGGGAGGAGTATCAATCGGAAAAATATTCCGGCTATTATCGTCCAAAAAATATCCTGATTCTCTGCTCTCCAATAACTACCAGTTCAGGATATGCTTTTATGTACGATCATTGGGCGGCCGGCGGTAAGGTTGTCGGCATACCTTCATCCCAGGCCGGGAATAATTTTGGTGCCTAGGTTGGATTTAAGCTAAGATACTCCCGGCTTAAGGGCGGCGTATCCCATCTTTATGTAACCCACTTCCGTGATAATCCCGAAATGGGCAGGGTGTTCCATCCGGATTATGAAATGACCTATGATAATCTGAAAACTTATAAATTTGATTCTAATGCGGAAATTCTGTATACATTGGGATTGATTGACAGCCTGCACAACAGCCATTATCAAAAAGCTCCATAGCTTCCATTGATTTTTCATAATTATACCTATCGATCCTGGTGAACTATTTCTCAGCCGGCATTTCGCATTTAAATTTCACAAACAGTGCTCCTGCGCACTGCGACCTCCATAATACTACAAAACACAGTCGAATCTCAACACTTCCGGCCGTGGATTCGACCGTGGGACCCGGATTTTCGAAAAAAGTCTTGATTTTTTGCACCTGTTGTGCGTTAGTATTTAATGAAGCCGCACAAAAGCAAGAACATCGGTCAATTGAGAAAGGACAGATCATGTTCAATCCAAGAAGTCTGAAAATTGCATTAATCTTGGCGATAGCGACATTGTTGGCGGCCGGTTCTGATAAGGCGCCGGAGTACAAGGGAGATGGTCCAAAGATGGAGTTCGTACGGATTCCTGCAGGTAGTTTCCACATGGGATCGCCCCCATCGGAAAAAGACAGAGAAGATGACGAGGGACCGGTCCACAAAGTTCATATCACCAAGTCCTTCTATATGGGCAAGTACGAAGTAACACAGGCCCAGTGGAAGACTGTGATGGGAACAACATTAACTCAGCAACGAAATAAGACAGATTCTCCATGGCACCTGAAGGGAGAAGGCCCCGAACATCCCATGTACTATGTTTCCTGGGAGGACGCGACTAAGTTTTGCAAGAGGCTCGGCCGCAAGTTTCGCCTGCCGACTGAGGCTGAGTGGGAGTACGCCTGCCGGGCCGGAACAACGACCCCCTTTCACACCGGAGAGGATTTGCCCCCGGACTACCACAGACACCAACAGATGGAATGGACTCATGTGCCAGTGTCGCTGCGCGTGGGCCTCGGCCCCCCGAACGCCTGGGGACTGTATGACATGCACGGCAACGTGGAGGAATGGTGTCACGACTGGTACGGGCCATACGAGGCCAGCGAGCAGACAGACCCTGTCGGCCGCTTGTCTGGCCTTTTCCGGGTTACCCGCGGCGGCAGCCACAATACCGATGCAAGGTTTCTCCGTTCGGCAAATCGCCTCGGAGCGCTGCCCGAGGAGAGACACTGGCTGATCGGTTTCCGGGTGGTCATGGGCAAACTGCCCAGCACCCAACCGCTCCCAGAGCCAGAGACCCCTCTCTGCATGTCCCAGGTCTCGCAAGACGCCTATGATTGGTCAAAAGGCCCCAACAGGGAGAAGCCCTTCTTCCAGGGGCCGATTCCCTACGTCAAGAAGCCCCCCGAAGGTTCCAGCGTGCCCATGTACGAGCACAACCACTGCCCCAGCGTCACCTGGTGCCCCAACGGGGACCTTTTAGCGGTGTGGTTCTCCACCGAAAAGGAGGTGGGGCGGGAGATGGTCATTCTCGGCAGCCGGTGGCGGGCCGACGGCGATGCGTGGGACCCACCCTCTCTCTTCTTCAAGGCACCCGACCGTAACATGACCGGTTCTTCCCTCTTGCACGATGGCGAGGGCACGATCCACTTCCTCAATGGCATGGAGGTCGCTGGAACGTGGGGAAAGCTCGCCCTGGTGATGCGCACCAGCACCGACAATGGCGCCACATGGTCCACACCGCGGCTGATCAACCCCTACCACCAGCGTCGCAACCAGGTGATCCATGGCATGATCCGCACAAGGGAGGGTTATCTGATCCAGCCCTGCGACGCGGTAAGCGAGGGAGAAGGAGGCACCGCCCTGCATATCAGCTGCGATGGTGGCCAGACCTGGGAGGAGGCTACCAACTATGGATGGGGCGCATTTGCAAAAGCTGGTGGCGTCGGCGGCTGGATTGCGGGGATACATGCCTCCGTCGTCCAGCTTCAGGACGGCAGGCTCATGGCCCTGGGGCGCGGAGACGACATCAACGGTTGCATGGCGATGAGTCTTTCACGGGACATGGGCCAGACCTGGACATACATGGCCAGCGAATTCCCGCCCATCTCCGGGGGACAACGGCTGGTGCTGATGCGCTTGCGGGAGGGGCCGATTCTGCTCGTATCGTTTACAGATTCCAGCAGAAAACGAGAAACGCCCCAGGGCATGGTAGTTCGCGATGTGGCGGGCAAGGAACGCCGGGTCTACGGGGTCTTCGCAGCTCTCTCCTTCGACGAGGGCAAGACTTGGCCAGTCAAGAAACTGATCACCGCCCGTGGTGCAGCTCAAGAACTGGATGGCGGCGCTTGGACGGGGAATTTCATCATGGACGCGACTCATGCCGAGCCCCTGGGGTATCTCGCAGCCACGCAGACACCCGACGGGGTGATCCACCTACTCTCGAGCGCGCTACACTACCGGTTCAACCTGGCTTGGCTCGAGCAGCTCATGCCGGCCGAGGATGAGGAATGAAGATGTTTCGCAGGACAAGTTCGCCCCCAAACGACAGGGCAGATATAAATCTGGAGTGCCGATGCTTACTTCGGCAGCGCAAGCAAGCTTGC
>DQCG01000214.1 GCA_003533825.1 Phycisphaerales bacterium | reverse complement strand
CACAGGACACCTTACGGTGGAGCGAAAACAAGCCGTGCCGCTCTGATGAATATTGTGTTTGAAATTGACGGACATGGCAAGATAATATCAATTATCAGTACTAAAAATCACGATATTTTGCATTGATACAGTGCAATAGTTTAGGTTCAATTCATGGGATGGACACATCGGAGTTCGGCTTGAAGTTCATGTGCCATTTTTGAATCCACAATTCTTCCAGCGGCACTCTTTCGACGCGGCTGTCCACGAATCCGATATTTATAGCTTTTTTATGCCGGTCGACGCAGAATCGCCCCATGAAGAATCCTTCGCCGTGAGGATATCCCGGATATCCCGTCTGGCCGGTAATGTCATCCGGCACGGCGTCGGCCGCGAAAGGCCACGAGCCGACCCAGATCGAATCGCCCAGTAGCGGCACACTGCCCTGGGCGTCCGAGTATTTCTTGAAGAAATTCCCCGCCGGAAACGCCGGAGCGTAAATCGGGTCGTCGGGCAGCAGCCATAAATTCAGGCCGTAACTGCCCTCGCCGCCCATGAAACGCCATGAGAGATATGCAGAACCGTAATACGATTCATCCGGCAGGTCCTGACGCTTTGTCGCCGGGCAAAACGCCACCCGCATCATCCCCTCGATATGCTCTTCCGGGTTATTCTTATACGCCTTCTCGCTCAGATACGGCGCCAACTGATGAAACCAGTACTCGCCGGGCTGGTGAGAAAACGGCATGGTTTTATCTTCGTGATCCAGCGCGTAAAGATTCATAGCCAGGCACAACTGCCGAAGATTACTCTGGCAGACATTCGAACGTGCCTGTTTGCGCACAGAATTCAGCGCGGGCATTAAAATCCCCATTAATAATGCTATTATGGCAATTACAACGAGCAGCTCTATCAGTGTAAATGCCCTTCGCCTATTCATAATGTCGCCACAACTTAATTGCCTATGCTTCCAAACTTTCCCATCTTACACTTTTTGGGCATCAAGTTCCACAGCCGACACGGAGGCTGGTGGGAAAATCCAGCGGCAATTTTCCGGCAGATTCTTCTGCTTCGGCACTATTTCGTCGGATTGGATCTGGATTACCTCGAATTCCGGGTCCGCCGTCAATTCGAAAATCCGGCCGGAGACGATTTTCATGCCGTCCACCCTGAGTTCTGCCGAGACGGACCGGTCTCTTTTCGTATTGATAACATGGAGATATATCTTTTCACCGCTTCGGCTGGCGGTAACATCAAGCTGCCCGGGAGCCGAACTCACAAGAACGGCCTTTTTGCCCGTATGATGCCGGTACAAGCTCATGACCAGGGCAACAGGCATCATGTATGCTTTTCCGCCCGGCACGGGAATCATCACTGCGTTGACCTGCCAGCGTGTACCGCAGAAATCAGCCAGCGTTGCAATCTTGAGCCTGTCGCCGTGCCGTTCGTGGACGTTCAACATGCGTGCGTTCGCAACTCCCGCCGCCCACGTGGAAAGCACCTCGCAACGGTTCCGACCCGGCAGGGAAAAATGGCACTCGGTCATCGCCAGTGGAATCGGGTAATCGGCCACCTGCTCTCTCATCCACTGGATCTTTTCTTCGTGCACCTTCGCGGCGTTCATCAGGCGATCCCAGGTTCGTGCCGGGTCTTTGCGGTACTCGATCCCACGCAAAGGCGAATCGGGCACGCCCCTGTCCGGATTGAACATGTGGTGAAAAGCGAGGTACTGTAAATGCTCACCTGCGATATCAAGCATCCGGCGGGCCCATCCCCGGTCGCCCCAGCCGATTAATTCGATGCCGGGATCGCGCTTCCGCATGGCCTTGGCGAAGGCGACAGTGCGTTTGGCCGCGGTTTCGCAGTCATAGCCGTTGCGGTCGTGAGAGGTCTCATTACCCAACTGCCACAGGTTGATGTTGTATGGTTTTTTTATGCCGTGCTTCAACCTTTCTTTGCTATTGGGGGCGTTGCAATATTCTACCCAGTCGGCCGCTTCTTCCGGGCCGGCTGAACGGATGTTGCCTTTAGGATCACGCTGCCATTTTTTTCTGCCGTCCGATTCGAAGTTCACGCTCATAAGCGGATCAGCACCCATCTGCCGGCAGAAATCCACAAACTCGTGTGTGCCGACCTGGTTGGATTCGATGCCGCCCCAGAGCAGATTGATCATGGATTTTCGCCGGTCACGCGGCCCCACGGCCTCCTTCCAACGATAATACGAACTGAAACAGCCGCCCCAGCGAATCAGCGAGGGCGATAGCTCTTTCGTGACCGCCACAACATCCGGCCGCCATCGGTCTTTCTTAAAATCCCACGCCGCGGCTACCGAGCCGTCCGTCGTCCCTAAAGGCTCCATGAACTGCATGTACAAATAGGGCGACAAATCGAATCGCGGCTCAGGATTCACAACCAGCAGCGGATGCGTCTCGGCCGAATACGCCGAGGGCATAGCCAATGCCGCCGCCCCGGCGCCGATTGTCTTAATGAACTGCCTTCTCGTGCTGCGATATGTACCCATATCCTGTCTCCATCACTAATCAAGGATTGCAGGCCGGCTTTCGTAAAAGCTAATTGCCAGCCATATAACTATTATAGTATCTTAATCCGCAATCTTAATCCATCATTTTCATGTCGCTTTTGCAATCATTCATGACTGGTGCGATTCATCGCACCCTGCCGCTTACAACCGAAACCTTGCCTTAAAATAAGTCATGGCGGCTCACATCATGTTGACTGGACCGGCTATATGAGTTAGAATACATGTGTTCGAACCACGATTTTATGTTTGTGAGGATCGCGACAGGCGGATAAGCCGGATTCGCCTGGTTACAGGAAGAGAGATTTAGATGTTCAGCAAATCGAGTAAACCCTTCGACTCCGCTCAGGGTGAAGAAGAGAACCCTTCATGCCGAGCGAAGACGGGGCATCATACCAAGCGAAGACGAGACAATATCGGTACACGAACCGCTGGCATAGTTTTGACGGTGGCCTGTGTCATTTCTATCACTGGATCGTTCCGGCCGGCATTTGCCTCAGACATTGACATATCTTACGAGCAGTTCAAAACCGGCAAGTATTCCCAGTGCATCGAGTCATCCCGAAAGGCCATTGAAAACGGAGCGTATCCGGTGGGATGGCGAATCCTAATGATTGAATCGATGTGGACACTCGGGCAATATGATAAGGCTGCCGAAGATATGGACATTGCCCTTTTGCACTATCCGGTGAGTATGCGTTTGCTGGAGCTTGCCCACACGGTTTACATTCACAACAATGAGCCCGGCCGTGCAAAAGACGTGCTCTCGCGGATCGTCAGGATAGGTACGAGCCGCGACTTCAGATTCGTGAGTCCCGCAGACCTCGTAGCGTTGGGTAACTCGCTGCTGCTGCTCGGGGAAGAACCCCGGCTTGTCCTGGAACAGCTTTTCACCCGGGCGATAAGGAACGATCCGAACTGCCTCGATGCCTATCTGGCCACCGGGGCTTTGGCACTGGCAAAGCAGGATTACGAGCTTGCCGCCAATCAGTATCGCGACGCCCTCAAGCGGTTCGGCAAGGACCCCGATGTACACTACGGGTTGGCAAAAGCATTTTACGAGAGTGATCGAAGTTCGATGGTCAAATCGTTGGATGCGGCTCTATATATTAATCCCAATCATGTGCCTGCGTTATCGCTGCTGGCCGAGCACCAGATCGATTGCGAAAATTATGCGGGGGCGCGCAAGCTGCTCGATCGGGCAACCGCCGTCAATGCGTGGCACCCGGAAGCCTGGGCGTACCGCGCCGTCCTGGCTCATCTTACCAACGATGCCGAAGCCATTAAGAGCCATCGCGCCAAGGCGTTAAAGTTTTGGCCGACCAATCCGAAGGTGGATTATCTGATAGGCAGGAAATTGTCCCAGAAGTATCGCTTTGCCGAGGGGGCGGCTTTCCAGCGTCAGGCATTGAAATTCGATCCGGAGTACCTGCCGGCAAAGATTCAACTGGCCCAGGACCAGCTTCGGCTCGGTATCGAAGAAGAGGGCTGGAAACTGGCCGACGAAGTGCACACAGGCGATGCGTATAACATCGAGGCCTACAATCTTAGTAACCTGCACGACCACTTGTCTGAGTTCACAACTCTCCGGGCCGAGGGATTTGTCGTCCGCATGGATAAACGCGAGGCCCAGATCTACGGCGATATCGTGATCGAACTTCTAAACGAAGCGAAGTCGACTTTATGCGAAAAATACGGTGCGCAGCTCGATAAGCCGATAGTTGTGGAGCTGTTTCCCGAGCAGCAGGATTTTGCCGTCCGTACGTTCGGTATGCCGGGCGGCGATGGTTTCCTCGGAGTCTGTTTCGGCAACGTAATAACCGCCAACAGTCCGAAGGCCCAGAGGCCCATAAGCTGGAAAGCACTTTTATGGCACGAGTTCTGCCATGTGGTGACATTGAACCTGACGCATAACAAGATGCCCCGCTGGCTGAGCGAGGGGATGTCCGTCTATGAAGAATCCCAGCGTGACCCGACGTGGGGCCAGCGTATGACGCCGGAATATCGCGGGATGATCCTCGGTGGTAAACTGACGCCGATCGGAGAGCTAAGCGCGGCGTTTTTAAGCCCGCCCACTCCGAACCACCTGCAGTTTGCGTATTACGAGTCGTCGCTCGTGGTCGAGTTTCTCGTCGATCGGTTCGGCATAGCGTCGCTCAAGGCTATTCTTGCAGACCTGGCGGAAGGCGGGCAGATCAACGATGCAATCTCCAAACACGCCGCACCGATAAAGGACATCGAAAAACAGTTCGAAACATTAGCGCGAAAGCGTGCAGAAGATTTAGCCCCGGGCATGGACTTCAAGCAGCCGGAAAAAGGGCAGCTCGATCCTGCTAATCCCGAGGCGCTGTCCGAATGGCTGGCGGAGAATACCGATAATTTTTGGGCCCTGACAATTTATGCCAAAGCCCTGCTGGCTACGAGCAAGTGGGACGAGGCGAAGAAACCGCTGGAGAAACTGATTGAGTTGTACCCTCAATACACCGGGGATGACAACGCCTATCGACTGCTTGCGGCGGCACACCGGCAGCTCGGCGAGACTCAGCAGGAACGGGATGTGCTTAGTAAGCTGGCCATGATTTCGTCTGATGCATCCTATGCTTACGGGCGATTGATTGAAATTGCGATGGCCGAGGAAGACTGGCAGAGCGTGGTCAGGTACGGCGAGAAATATATGGCGGTCTATCCCCTGCTGGCGCAACTGCATTGGCAGCTTGGTCGGGCCGGCGAAGAGCTCGGCCGTCACGAACAGGCGGTCAAGTTATTCAAGCGTCTGCTTTTGCTGGATCCCGCCGATCCTGCCGATGTTAATTTCCGTATTGGGCGATTGCTGGAGAAGAAAGATCCCGCCGAGGCGAAAAAGCATGTGCTTCTGGCGCTGGCCGAGGCTCCGCGTTTCCGCCAGGCGCATCGCCTGTTACTCAAGCTCATCGATGACACACGTGAGCCGGTCGAACCCGCATCCGGCAATCGAAATGAGCAGCCGGCCGTTCAGGAGAATCTACGATGACAAGGTTGAAATGGCTCGTTGTTATCCTGTTGATAGTAGCCTGTTTGGGAGCAGGCGTGGTGTTTGCGAGAAGATATTCCGGCCGCGGATATTCCGAGCGAAGGGGCGTGCCCGACTGGACGCCCGACAGGGAATTCTCGAACGATGTCTTCACATTCGTGCGTATCCGATACTCTTCCGGATACCGCGGACGTGATTATGGAGGCGGGTACGGTCGCGGTCGTGGTTCCAGCGGCGGTCACTGGGCTATA
>DQCG01000636.1 GCA_003533825.1 Phycisphaerales bacterium | reverse complement strand
TCAAGGCCTGGCTGAACGGTACCGAGGTTCACAGCAACAACATTGACCGCGGCCAGGTTGTCGACCAGGACATGGCGCCCATCAAACTGAAACAGGGTTCGAACGAACTGCTGCTTAAAATCACCCAGGGCGGCGGCGGCTGGTCGGTATGCACACGCATCGTCGGCCCGGACGGCCTGGGCATCGAAGATTTACGCGTCAAATCCCAAACCGGCGCGGCACCATCCGTCACTACATACAAACCTGTGCCCGCGACCAAGCCGGTCATTAAACAAGTCAAGCTGCCGGCCCCCGGCGAATCACCCAAAGTCGGCAAAGGTTTTCGCCTGCACGTAATCAACGCCGATTCGGGCTTCGAAGCCGCCGGCATAGCCAATATGAACCGTGACGGTAAGCTGGATATTTTCTGCGGAGGATTCTGGTACGAAGCCCCGGCGTGGAAAAAACACGTCGTGCGCGATGTGCCCGAACAGGGTAATTATTATTACGATTTTGCCAACCTGCCAATGGATATCGACGGCGATGGATGGACCGATATCGCCGATGCCGCATGGCATAATAAGAAGCTTTTCTGGCTTCGCAATCCCGGCAAGTCCGGCGGCGAGTTCGAGGTCATCGATATCGATACGCCCGGCAATATTGAGACGGCTATGGCCGCCGATATAAATGGAGACGGGCAGCTCGACGTTCTGCCCAACATCATGAGCCAGGCCGCCTGGTACGAATTCAGCCGGGATAAGGCCGCGCCACACGGCGTGAAATGGACCAAGCACCAATTGCCGAAACAAGCCGCCACCCACGGCATCGGCGCCGATGACGTCAACGGGGACGGCCGGTGCGATATAATCACTCCCACCGGCTGGCTTGAACAGACACACCCTTCGACTTCGCTCAGGGTGAAGAATAAGGACTCCTTCATGCCGAGCGGAGACGAGGCATGGCGGTGGCACGCAGAGTTCAACCTCGGTCATGCCAGCATCCCGATACTCGCTCACGATGTCGACGCGGATGGAGACGCCGATATAATCTGGGGGATGGGTCACAATTACGGACTCTACTGGCTTGAGCAAATCACTTCCGGCGACAGCCGCTTATGGCAAAAGCATCTTATCGATGATTCCTGGTCGCAGCCTCACTTTCTGATACTGGCCGACCTCGACAACGACCGAATCGATGAGCTTATTACCGGCAAACGTTTTCATGCCCACAACGGCAACGACCCCGGCGGCAACGACCCGAAATGTGTTTACTACTACAAGTTCGACCGCAGCGATCGGCAATGGAAACGTCATATCATACACGAAGGCGGGGATGTAGGTTTGGGTATCAGCACGGCCGCTCTCGATATAGACGCAGACGGTGACATAGACATAGTAGCCCCCGGTAAGAGCGGATTGTTCCTGTTGGAAAACCTGTTGAAATAGATGAAAAGTACATTTATTGAGAGGTAAAAAATGTTGGAATCGATATCAAACAAAATGCGCATTTCCTTAGCGCTGGTTATGCTGATCTGCGGCGGCAATCTTGTATTGGGCGAGGCATTCAGCAACGAAAACATACCCCTGCCCGAACATCCGCGCCCCGATTTCCAAAGACAGCAGTGGCTCAATCTCAACGGCCCCTGGCAATTCCGTTTCGACAAAGAGAACGTGGGGCAGAAACAGCAGTGGTTCAAAGCCGGCACGGACTTTCCCGATACAATTATGGTTCCTTTTCCCTGGGGCTCGAAACTATCCGGCGTCGAAGACAAGGCGGACATCGGCTGGTACGCCCGCTCGATAACCGTTCCCGAATCATGGCTGTCTCAGCGCGTATTTCTTGTTGTCGGCGCCTGCGACTGGCACACAACCGCCTGGCTGGATGGAAACCTGCTGGGCGATTACAAGGGAGGATACACTCCTTTTGAGTTCGATCTTACGCCTTATGTGAAAAAAGGACAAACGCAGCGTCTGGTCCTGCAGGCTGACGACACTCCTCATAGATTCAAATTAGAGGGCAAGCAGGGCTACGGCAGGGCCGCCGGGATTTGGCAGACCGTATATCTGGAATCCCGCCCGCCGGTGGCTCTGGAGACGATTCATTTCACACCCGATATCGACGGCAAGAAAGTGTCCGTGGAGGCAACTCTCGACAAATCCACCCCGGTGAACATGGAGTTGCAGCTTAGTTTCAAACCTTATGATCTGACGAATCCTATAGTTGTTCAACCTGTTCGCAAAGGAGCCAAAGAAGTTCAGTTTGACGTGCCCATCAGAAAACCGCGCTTATGGTCATTGGAAGATCCGTATCTCTACGAGGTCGAGGCGGTGCTGCGCAGACCTGGCGAAGCCAAAGACAGCATCTCAACATACTTCGGCATGAGAAAGGTCAGCGTCGTCAAACTTCCCGGCACGAATTTTCCCTACATCGCGCTGAACGATAAGCCGGTATATATGCAGTTGACGCTGGACCAGGCCTATCATCCTGAGGGTTATTACACTTACCCCAGCGACGATTTCATGCGGGACGAGATATTGCGCAGCCGGCGCATAGGTTTGAATGGTAATCGAATTCACATCAAGGTCGAAGTACCGCGCAAACTGTACTGGGCCGACCGGCTCGGAGTTTTGATTATGGCCGATGTCCCGAACAGTTGGGGTCCGCCCGACGCCCAAATGCGGCAGGAAACCGAAACCGCTCTGCGAGGGATGATTCGACGGGATTATAACCATCCTGCGATTTTTTCCTGGGTGAACTTCAACGAGACCTGGGGACTGCGAACGGGGAAAAAAGGCTATACACCGGAAACTCAGGAATGGGTGGAATCGATTTATAAGTTGACCAAGGATCTTGATCCGACGCGCTTAGTGGAAGACAACTCGCCCTGCAACAGGGACCACGTCGCTACCGATATCAATAGCTGGCACGCGTATTTGCCCGGTTACCGCTGGCGCGAGCGGTTGGAACAGATTACCCGCGATACATATCCGGGCTCGAAGTGGAACTTCGTCGGCGGACGCGCACAGGCTAATCAGCCCCTGCTGAACAGCGAGTGCGGCAACGTCTGGGGCTACGAAGGAAGCGCCGGCGACGTCGACTGGAGCTGGGACTATCATATTATGATGAATGAGTTCCGGCGGCATCCGGAGGTTTGCGGCTGGTTATACACCGAGCATCACGATGTTATCAACGAATGGAACGGCTACTACAAGTATGATCGTTCGGATAAGTACACCGGCATACCAGAACTGATCGAGGGCATGAGCCTGAGAGATTTGCACGGTCAATTTTATTTAGCTTCGGAAAGAGAACTTTGCCGGAACGTCAAACCGGGCGAGAATATCCAGGTTCCCCTGTACGCATCCTTTATGACGGATGCAGCGGTCAGCGGGAATTTGATGCTGCGGACCGAGCTGTTCGGCTGGGACACATTCGGACGCCGGGAGACTTATTCACAATATGAACGCTCTGTTTCTTATAGCCCCTGGATGAATAAGGAGCTAAAACCAATTCCGGTGACAATGCCCGGCAAACCCGCGCTGGTCGTATTGAGCATGGCTTTGGAAGATGAATCGGGGAATGTCCTGCACTGCAACTTTACAACGTATCTGGTGTCGGACGGTAAGTCACCTCGCGAAGGGACAACCGTCTCAAATTCCGGGAAAACCAAAGTGATTCGTTTTGCCCCTGATAGTTTCGAGAAAGCTCAATGGTCCCTCAAACAATGGAATGTGCTGGATGGGCTGAAAGTAAACGGTGCCGGAGCGGGGTATTTTGAATATTCTCTGCCGTGGCCCGCCGGGCTGAATGTCGATGACGTTGCTGAGGCAAGCTTCCGTATCGAGGTTTCCGCAAAGCAGCTTTTCGGCAAAGACAGAGAAGGGGCGAGAAAGCAGGAAGGCGATTTCATGCGGGGCAAAGGAACGCACAATCACAGCTCGAATCCGAATTCTTACCCGATGACCGATGAGACTCGTTACCCAAGCGCCGTTCGCATACGCGTGGCTGGGCGGACCGTAGGGACATTCGATCTTAAAGATGATCCGGCGGACCATCGCGGAATCCTTTCCTGGCACAGCCAGAAACGCGACCGAAAATTGCGTGAAGCCGGCTCATACGGCTACCTCGTCAATGTCCATATTCCTAAATCCGTTTTGCGGGAAGCGGCCGCCCAAAAGGAAATCGTATTAAGACTCGAAGTCGATGAGGCGCTGCCGGGAGGGCTGGCGATTTACGGCGAGAGATCCGGACGATACCCCCTCGATCCGACTTTCGTTTTCGTATTGAAGAATTGAAAGACTCGCGACCATCCCCAAAGCCTGCGGCTTTGAGGCTGCCACCCGTTTCGCATCAATTTTATCGGGTGGCAGCCTCATCCCGATTGTCCTTATCGGGATGGGGATGGCTATTCCTTGGCTAAACACATTTTCGTGGGAATGACAATCAGAGTGTACAACATGTACACCGCATTGTGCGAAGGAACCTCACCCGCCCTTCTTACAGCCGGCCATCGTAGTAGCCAGGAAAATCCCTAATAAAACTAATATCACCCAGTTTTTCATAATTTGTATCCTTCCGTTGCTAACTCTAATTTTCTCGGAGCAATCGTAAAGTTTAATAAGAACTTCCACAAGATATAATGTTCTATCGGGCGATTTCCTTTCGCAGCCACTCGATGCTTTGCTCGATCTTGCCGGGGGCCGCTTCACATTCTATGGAGAGCACGCCATCGAAGCCAATCTCCTTCAGCAACTCGATACACCCGGCTATATTTTCGGCGTTGACTCCTTCACCTATACTCACCACAGACGAGGCAATTCCTGTTTGCCCCCCGCGCACTGCCTCAGCAAGCTCCTCACTGACGTCCTTTATATGGCAATGTGAAACCTTGTCACGGAACCGCCGGAGGAACTTCACCGGGTCCTGCCCGGCAATAAAAGTGTTGCCGGTATCGAAATTCATCCTCAAGTAAGGTGAATCGTAGAAACTCAGGATTTGCTCCATAGTATCCGGATCGGTCGTATAAGGACCATGCGACTCTACATTTATTATCATGTCATACCTTTGTGCCCAATCCAGCACTACACGATAGTACTGTTTCATAAGCACCATGACTTCCTGGTCGGTGTACCCCTCCGGCTTGCGGCCTCCGTCGGTTGTGTCAACGCAGGGACACCCGATAGCTTTGGCGAACTGGATAGTCCGAATCGTGTATCCGATACCCCGATACTGGCCTTCAGGGCATGACATAGGATAGGCCGCATCGAGTTCCGAGACCTTCAATCCAAGCGAGTCCAGGTAGCTTTTGAGCTTAAGCGGATCGGAGTGAAG
>DQCG01000166.1 GCA_003533825.1 Phycisphaerales bacterium | reverse complement strand
TGGACGTTTTCGCTGTACTGGTTCATCAGTGTGTCGATCGCCGGGCGCTGGTGCCAGGCGTACATTGCCATATTGTCGCCGCCGTGGCCGGCACCTGGCCAGCCATGTTCCCAGTAGTGGCCGGTGAATTCCAGGTTGTGCTTTTCGCAGTACTCATAGCAGGGTTTGGCCCATCTTTCTATAAACTGCTCGAGCAGGAGGCAGTAGTAGTTGTGGCGGACGCGTTTGTAGTCGCCGATGGGTCGGGCAAGCTGGGGCAGATGGTCGATCAGGCTGTATCCCCAGCGCTCCTGAAACAGCTTCGGCAGATGGTCCGACCAGTGGAGACCGCCGGCAGGGGCGAGGTGTGGCTCATCGGTGAACCAGCCTGGCACGCGCTTGCCGAAGTGCTCGCCGATGTGGCGGCGATATTTCTCCATAGTGACCTCAATGAACTTCTCCGTGACGCCCGGCTTGAGCAGGTCGACGTAATACTTGCCGCCAAACCAGTCGCCGGTCGGAGCCAGGCGGATTGATGCTACCAGATAGCGGCCGCGATCGAAGGTCTGACCTTTTCGGATCTTATCAGTTATGTTCTCGTATACATCGCCGGTTATCTTAAAGACGGCCACGATGTTGTCATCAGGGCTGGGGGCCGTCCTGACCTCATTGAGGGAAAGGCCCTTGCCGCGCGATTCAGGCATAGCTTCCGGTACGAGTCCACCGGCAAAGCCCGATGGATAGGAATTCTCATCGTAGATCCAGACGTTCATATCGAGTCGCTCGGCTTCTTCGAGAGCGACCTTCCATAGCCTGAACCACTCCTTCGATAGATACGGCGTCATTAATCCCGGCCTCGGATGAACGAAAACCTGTTTTACCTGCTGGCTGGCCAGGTCCCGCATAGTGCCGACTATCTGCTCATCCGTCAACATGTCGTTCCAAACCCACAGGGGGGCCGAATGATACTGCCGGGGCGGATCGGAAAAATGCTTCCGCACGGCGGCTGAATCAACTGCCTTCACGCCGGATGGCAAGAGAGCTGAGAAAATGATTAGCGCGAACAATAATACGAGCAGTTTATTTGAGTTCGAATGTTTCATGATATCGCCCTGTTCCATCTTAGATATAACCATATAATCAACCCGCTACGATGCAGGCCGGAATTTCCGGTTTGGTTATCTGCAAAACACGCAGCAGGCCAGATCATAACCAATCCTATGCGAGCTTGCAAGGACGGCCATGAACTTTCATAAAAGCAAGTATGTATGATTGATATTCATACTTATTACATTGCAATCCATACGTTTATTCAGAAAGGATATGCGGTGCATATATTTAAAAATCGCCCTCGTGGCCTAATCGTGGAGCACAGGATTTTTTCGCCAGTTTTTGTCGACGTCGTGACGGTATTGACTTACACGCGGGCGGCGCCGGCGCAGGCGGACCGATTCGATGCCGAGATAATAGCTGCCGGAGACCGGATTTTTGCCGACACACTCCAGGCGCAGCTTGTATTTGCCCGGCTCGGGCCAGAAGTCCAGCAGGTGATATTCACGGGTCGATATGTCACTGCTGTAGAGGTCTATTACCCCGACGAGCTTGACGCCGTTAAGGTATGCCTGGTACCTGCCGTAGTCGTAAGACCGCGTCATGACCAGCAGCAGCCGCTGCGGTTCTTTCTTCTCGATTTCGAAAGGAATTTCGAGCCATGCATCATCCTGCCCTTCCGGCCTGTAAAACAGATGCCCATCCGGATAGACATCCAGATTCTGGGCGACGGCTTGCCCCCGGCCGTGATAATCGTCGGTCGTGTATTCGCGGGCGGCGATGATTCTGTCGAGATTGGGCAGCCTGCGCTGCCGGGCGTGCGGAGCACTGGCCTTAAAAGTGGGCTCGCCCGTCTGGTACCAGAAGGCAACGCTGGAATAGTCGTCCTCGCGCTCGTTCCAACTGTTCGACTCGTACTTCGGGTTTTCATCCGGCGACATCCAGCCGTAGTGCTCAAAGGTTACCTTAATTGACTTACTGAAAACAATCGGGTCCGTGACGTGTTACCGGTAGGCACTCGTATGGCCGCCGACGATGCCCCACTGGTCGAAGTACGGCACACCGAAGTACGGCGTGCTCGTAGTCTTGAGTCCCCAGGCGGAAAGAAAATAATCTTCCGTTCCAGTTCCCCAGATGGAGGCGTTCCGCTCGCCGTTGATGTATATTTTCTCGTCGCCCTCGCCGAACCATGATGGGCTGCGCGTCCGCACGCTCAAGACGGTACCGACGTAGTGATCCTTGCCCTTCGTATCGAGCAGGACGTAGTCCTTGCCGTTTTCGACCGGGCACTCCTGCCGGTACTGGGCATAGAAGTACGGCGTATCTTCGCTGATGTGCTCCTTCTTTACCCAGTCGATATTGTAGTACAGCAGGCTGATCGGTTTTTCGCTCTGGTTGAGAATCTCGATGCGTGCGGACTTACAGAACGGCATGTGCCAGAAGCAATTGTAGGAATCCGCGTCCTCGACTGCGACCGGTAGGCTTATCACCTCGCTGCGTTTGCCGAAGCTGTTGGCGAAAAAATCGCCCACGGGGGCCTCGACCGCCGGACGCTCGCTGCCGTCCCAGTACATGCGAAGCAGCATTTCCTGGTGATTCGCCGAGCCGTTTTTCGCCCAGGGATGCGGCTCGGGCCCGAGGAACGTCATCCATATATGTGAAATGCCGGATAATACTATTGTGAAATAATAACAGGCTCAGGTAAAATCGTACAAAATTCTTTGCAAAAACGCTTTACAAGTTTCAATGAATTCGCTACAATTGATTTTACCTGAGCTCTATGAGCCGGAGTTATTGTCTCTTTAATATTGCTGGAGGATTATATCATGCGAAAGAGCAACGGATTTACCTTAATCGAGCTTCTCGTAGTTATCGCAATAATTGCCCTTCTGTTGTCTATTCTTATGCCCGCCCTGGGCAAAGCGAAAGACCTCGCCATGTGTGCAGCGTGCAAGGGCAACCTGAAGAACTACACCTTTGCCATAGCGATGTATACCGACGACAACGACGGCAAGTTTCCCCAGGCCGAGAGATGCTATTTCTCGCAGTTAGATCCATATCCCGTCGAATCGGGGATTGGCGGCAACCATTTGCACCTTCGCTGGTGCAATGGAGATGTCGATTTGAAGAGCCATCCCGAATACGGAGGACAGATGTTTTCATATCTTATGGATGCGAAGTCGTTCATCTGTCCCGCGTTCAGGCGTTTGGCCGTCCGGAATTCCGAGGACCATTTCTACCGGGATTACGGTTCATCCATTCGAAATTACGAACCTTGGTACAACTACACCATGAATGCTTATGTGGGCAGCAACAATTCGGGC
>DQCG01000456.1 GCA_003533825.1 Phycisphaerales bacterium | reverse complement strand
AACTTCAATTTTGCAAAACTCTTGTTTAAAACCTTGTCACGAGTCGAAGTGGGTAATAAGAGGAGGTTGCTGCGATATATCTAAATTAGCAGGCGGCGAACGATGCGATCAAACACTCAAAAGGATTGATCAAGGGATATCAGAACTTCATTGGCTGTAAATGTGAGATTGCAATACACAACTCTTCGCATCTAACTAAGTTTTTCAAATTCGCTTAAACCTTTGCCTTATATTGCCTTACTCAGGCTCTCAACGTTAAAACAGCTAACAAACTATTACATTTATCGGCTTTGTGGCAAAGTATCATATACGAAACATAGTCGATTTTAAAGCAAAAAGTCTGTTTTTTCTAAAATTTACATGGTTACTATCTTGTATGGGACTAAGTAAAAGCGGTTGGTTTTTTAAAACATTTGAAAATTCGTACCCGTAATTTCAGACATTTAGCGTATCAGGTGCGGCATTTGGTACATAGCGTACAGAGGATAGCACGTTTCGTGAATTGTTGTCCGAGACTTATACTCCCGTCTTTTGTGCCTCTGCCCATCCGTTCCTTATTTGTGCATTCCTCCCCCAACTCCCGTATTCCCGGTGAGGAGTCCTTATGACCAAATTCCGAATTCTAAACCCTGTATCCCGCCTATTGCCGCTGCATATTCCGGAGTGGCTTTATTGCGACGATCTGATCGGAGGCATGAGACAACCGGTTCCGGGACGAGGAAAATGTTTTGATGGGCGGCTATCTTGGTACAAGCAATAAAGTCATACGCCTGTTGGCCATTCTTGCCGGCCGCTCGATCTTGGCCACATCCTGCAACGATTCGGTAATCTCTTCGAGTACCGCATAGCCCCGATCTCGGTGCAGCATCTGTCGTCCGCGAAAGAACATAGTGAATTGTACTTTATGGCCTTTTCCCAGAAACTCACGCCCGTGATTGAGCTTCATATCCAGGTCACGCTTGTCGGTTTCAGGCCTGAGCCGGATCTCCTTGAGCGTTGTAGTATGACGGTGATGTTTCTTATGAGCCTCACGAGTCTTGCGCTTTTGCTCATACAACCACTTGCCATAATCCATTATTCGGCAAACCGGCGGGTCGCTCGTAGGAGCAACCTCCACAAGGTCCAGTTCGGCCTCACGTGCCCTCTCCAATGCCTCAACCGTATCTATGACCCCTACCTGATTATTTGATCCATCAATCAGCCTAACCAATTTTGCCTTAATTCCCCCGTTTACCTTTAAGCCTTTTTTACTTATCGTGCGTCACCTTACCTTTCTATAAAATAGTATATCCTTAACGGACTTGTCTTAATTAATTAACCAAACAACCGCTAATTATAACTGATATATCTCACAACGCCAAATCTATTTTTTTTTCGGCTATTATGCACTTTGCGATTGTTAAAAACTCATCAATCTTAATCGTTTTATTCTCTTTAATCCCATGAATCCTTACGTTGACGGTGCCGGCCTGAGCCTCTCTCGGGCCGACCACAAGCATGTAAGGCAACTTTTCAGCGTGGGCTTTGGCAATTTTTGCACCTATCTTCTCACCCGAACTATCGATGCTGCAGCGGAGGTGGGAATCTTTCAGCCTGCGCTCAACCTGGCCGGCATAATCATTACTCTTTTCACTTATCGGCAGGATTCTCACCTGCTCCGGCGAAAGCCAGAGCGGGAAATTCGCGCCATAGTGTTCTATCAGAATGCCGATAAAACGCTCGAAAGAGCCTAAAACAGCCCGGTGAATCATGACCGGAGTCTTTTCGATATTATCCTTGTCGGTATATTCAAGGCCGAAACGCTCCGGCATGGAAAAATCCAGTTGAATCGTGCCAAGCTGCCAGGACCTTTTGAGACAATCTCTTATGTGAAAATCAATTTTCGGACCGTAAAAAGCGCCATCGCCCTCGTTGATTTTGTATTCGATTTCTTTTTGTTTCAGGGCGTCCTCGAGAGCATTTGTTGCCGTCTCCCATATCTCATCCGAACCTATATGCTTTTCTGGCTTGGTGGACAGCTCAATGTGGAAATCTTCGAAACCGAACGCCTGATATATTTCGAACGTCAGTTCGATAACTCCGATAATCTCGGCTTCGATCTGGTCGGGCGTACAAAAGATATGGGCATCGTCCTGTGTAAACTGCCTGACTCTGAAAAGCCCGTGCATTACACCGCTCGCCTCGTGTCGATGCACCAGGCCAAGCTCGGCGACTCGCATCGGAAATTCGCGATACGAATGCTGCCGGGTTTTATAGACCAGACAGCCGCCGGGACAATTCATCGGCTTGATCGCGAAGTCCGTATCGTCGAAATTGGTGAAGTACATATTTTCTTTGTAATTGTCCCAGTGGCCACTCCTATGCCAGAGCTCCTCGTTAAGAATTATCGGCGTGCGTATTTCCTCGTATCCGTATCGATCATGAACGCCGCGCCAGAAGTCCACGATGGCATTCCAGATGATCATGCCTTTGTGGTGAACGAACGCAAAACCCGGACCGGCCTCGTTGAAACTGAATAAGTCGAGCTGTTTACCCAGAACTCGGTGGTCCCGTTTCTTCGCCTCGTCCAATCTCTGCAGGTAGTCGTCAAGATCTCTTTTGGTCGGCCAGGCGGTGCCGTAGATGCGCTGGAGCATTTTTTGTGTCGGGTCGCCATGCCAATATGCGCCGGCCACAGACATGACCCTGGGGCTGCCCACTTTTCCCGTACTGGGCACGTGTGGGCCCCGGCACAAATCCTCGAAGCCGTCTCCGTGCGAATAAAAACTTATAATGTCACCGTCCGCGTGGGTTATATTGTCGGTTTTATACTTGTCGCCCGCCAGCTTCTCCAAGGCATCGGCCCTGTTCATTTCTTTGCGAACAAAAGGCGTGTCGGCATCGATGATTTCGGACATTTTTTCTTCGATGCGCTCGAAATCGCTCGGCCGAACAGACTCATCAAGATCGACATCATAGTAAAATCCATCTTCCACGGTTGGACCATAGACAAGTTTCGTTTCCGGCCAAATGCTGCATATCGCCTCGGCCATGATATGCGCACAACTATGCCGCATCACTTCAAGGCCTTCATCATCTCGTGTAGTGATTATCTGAACCGCAACCTCGCCGTCGAGGGGCGTAGATAAATCAACCAATTTGCCGTTGACCTTGGCAGCTACGGCAGCTTTTGCAAGTCCCGGCCCTATCTGTTCTGCCAGTTGTCCTGCTGTTGTACCGTCAGCGGCCTCTAATGTGCTGCCGTCGGGCAGCGTAATTCTTGCCATAGATATATCCGGTTTTTCTATCTTTTCCGTGCTCAGATGCTTATTTAGCATACATTATCCGGAATTTAACCCAGTCGTCCAGGTCTGTCAACAATATTTATCTTCCCATTTATTTCTTGCCATCCGTCGACCCTGCCTGTATAATAGTAATAGCTTTGGCAAAGCAAAAGTAAATAAGGAGGAAACCAGTGTGGATGCGAATTTGGTTCTATTTAAAAAAGACGGCTCGCAGAAAAGTTTCTCTTTGCCGAGCAGTTTAACGGTAATCGGCCGGCGTCACGATTGTGATTTGTGCGTTCCTCTTATGGTCGTTTCAAGAAGGCATTGCCAGTTGAGTCAAAACAACGAGTCTTTGAAAATCCGTGATCTCGACTCGCACGGCGGTACCTTCCTTAACGGCAATCGAATCAGTGAAGCTACGGTTCAGGCGGGGGACTATATCAAAATAGGCCCGCTGACGTTCCAACTTCAGATTGACGGAAAGCCGGAAAAGGTCGTTCCACCTCAGCAACCCAAACCCAAACCGACTACCAAGAAAACTCCCGCACCAAAGGCCCCGGCAAACGAACCGTCCGGCAGCTTCCCCGAACTTGAGCTCGACGACTCCGATTCTTTTCTTGCCGAACTTGGAGATCTTTGAGGCGGTCCGGATTTTCGAGATCCGTGCTTAGGCTGATTCGATAATATCCGGTTAGGTTAGTTAGAAAGACTTTTGCCTTTTCAATTAGCATATAGTATATTATTTTGAGGTATGCTGGTTTTTTATCTTCCATATTTGCCGTAAGAGAAAATATATGCAAATACTGGATTTTATTCAAAGTCTTATACCAAATTTGCCCTGCCTGTTACGGACAGAAACCGGGCCGGTACTATCCATAGTGTCACTACCTTTTAATCCCCTCAGGCTTGCATGTCTTATCGTATGGATATACCTTTGCCTTTACCTTGTTCAATGCTTTCAGTTCAGCCCGCTTGTACCCCAAAAATACAGACCCGCAGCTTATATCATCTCCCTTTTCGCGGGACCGATTCTTCTGCTTATTCTGCTGATAGCCGATACGTTAAAAAAGTCCTCTCAAAGCAAGACCGGCATCTTCAAGATATTAAAGCAGCAGCTACAAAACACCTTTGCAAATATGCGCTCACGAAGAGCCGAACGCCGCCGGGACGATTCGACGATAAGGCTGCTCGATTCATCAGGCAGAAGCATAGACGAGATATACGGCCATAGCGGCAAAAAGCGAAAAGACAGCCACATTCTCGACCTGACCGAACAACTTATCGCCGATGCTCTTGATCGACGAGCCAGCGATATTCTTATCGACCCGGAGGATGAGGCGACATACACAGTCAGGCTGCGAATAGACGGCGTCCTGCGAACGGTAAAAAAACTCAAGACCGATACCAGCAAAGCAATCGTAAACAGTATCAAGGCCGTCTCGGGCATGGACATCTCCGAAAAACGAAGACCCCAGGACGGGGCGTTCATAGCGAAAAGGGCCGGAACAACAGCTTCCTTTCGAGTCGCAAGCGCCGGCGTGCTTAGCGGCGAAAAGCTGTCCATAAGACTGCTCAACCAGGAGGCATGCACATTTACACTGGCCGACGTGGGGCTCACAAAAAAACAACGCTCAATTATCAAATCCGCAATAAAAAAACCATCCGGCATGGTGCTGTTGTGCGGTCCCACCGGCAGCGGCAAAACCACAACTATGTACGCAATGCTTAACGAGATCGACCGGTTTACACGCAACGTCATTACGGTGGAAGACCCGATCGAGTCCATGCTGCCGGAAACCAGTCAGATTGAAATTAATCCCAAAGCCGATATCACCTTCGCAAAAACCCTGCGCAGCATCCTCAGACAGGACCCGGATGTTATATGTATAGGTGAAATACGCGATGAGGAAACCGCCGAAATTGCGCTTCGAGCATCGCAGACCGGCCATCTTGTCCTGGCAACAATACATTGTGACAGCAACGCGACTGCGTTGGTCAGACTTCTGGATTTAGGCGTATCACCTCTTTTGTTATCGTCGGGACTGAGCCTTCTGGTATCTCAGAGGCTGCTCCGCCGGCTTTGTAACCATTGCAAAAAGCCGGCCCAGCTAAGCCAAAACAGAATCCGTAAATTCGAAAGAAAAGGTATAGACTATACGAATATATTCGACGCCGCAGGTTGCAGGCACTGCGACAAAACAGGTTATCTCGGAAGAACGGCGGTATGCGACCTTATGGTGATAACCGACCAATTGAAGGTCGATATTGCCGGTAATAAGGCGTTTATAGCAGAAGCGAGAAACGAAGTCGGAAAAAAGGACAGCTCCAATCTGAGCAGACAGGCTTTGAAAAAAGTGATATCCGGGATAACAACTCTCGAAGAGCTAAAAAGAGTGGTAGGATAAATTTTATGGTATTTTGGACAGGCATATTGGCCGGCGGACTCTTTGCGTGGTTTGCCATCAGAATAGGTTTCTATGAGATGTGGGCCATGCTGTTCAATATCATAATTTCAATCTACATAGCCGTTTTCCTGACGCCCGTAATTATCGATATCATCCCGGCGGCCGGCGATACTTCCTACGGCAACGCTTTGACCATGGTAACTGCCGCAATCGGGGTCTTTTTGATTCTATACGTGATAACCTATTTATTTCTTACGGGCCAATTCAAAGTTTCATTCCCAAGGATATTTGACACTCTCGGCACTAGTGTTTTGGGATTCTTGGCAGGATTTTTAATCTGGAGTTTTGCCGCCGCATTAATCTGCGCAACACCGGCCTCTC
>DQCG01000591.1 GCA_003533825.1 Phycisphaerales bacterium | reverse complement strand
ACCACGTACGGGCAAGTCAACAAGCGCCATCGAAGCATACTATCGTGCCGGGTGTGCGGATTGGTGACTATACGCTTGGCATGAGCAAATACGATGTATTGAAGAAGCTGGGAGAACCAGAGGCCATTCATCTTGGGGAAGATGAGGTTGTTCGTCGAGGGGAAGAAAACTATAACCTTGACAATCTTCCGAATGAATGTGTTTTGTCCTTTGGCGACATTTCTTTTTGGATCGATGACGATTCAACTGAAGCGATTAGCGTGCGTAGTCCTCTTTACAAACTCAGCAACGGCTTGGGCGTGGGCGACTCGGAGCAGAAGATCAAACGAGTCTTTGGTGAGTATTTTCAGCTCGAAGAGACCCTGGGGAAGGAATTTCGCTGTTACCACGCCAAGGGAATTGGATTCGAAATCCACAAGAAGAACCAGACCGTCGCCGAGATCGTTGTTTATCAGACAGAAGGTGATCGCGGTGATCCTGATGTAACAGACAGCGCCGAGGCGGCCCTCGTTCGCAAAGCGGTTGCGGAGGGCCATATCGCCTACAAGCTCACCACACCTGATGAGTTTAAGGCCATTGCCGGAAAGCCGATCAGGGAATGGATGGAGTCTGATGATGAAGTCATAAATTTGAAGTATCCAGGTATTCAAGCCAGATTCTTCGGCAAACCAGAAATTCAAACCCCACACACATTAGTCAGTGTCTCGTGCGAAGGCAGAAGAATCGATATCGGCCGGAACCGTCCCATCGTCCTGCGCAATGAAGGAGACCTCGATAAGCTTGGTTCATTTTGGGGCTTTAGTAACATAGATCTAAGCCAGCTTGATCTCTCGCAAAAGGGCGAGATTCTGGAGACCGTAACTTTTGACAGCCTAACGGTATGGCCCCGGTCCGATCGCTTGCCGCCGGATTTTGATCCGGTCAAACTCCTGAAGTGGGGGAAAAATCCCGGTCTGGGAGTCCGTTCGCTGCATCGAGAGGGCATCACCGGCAAAGGCGTCGGCATCGCGATTATCGATCAGCCGTTGCTAAAGAATCATATAGAATATGCCGACCGAATTAAGTCGTATCATGCGATTGAAGTCGAGGGCGTTGATATTCAAATGCACGGACCGCCAGTATGCAGCATCGCGGTGGGCAAGAACTGTGGTGTGGCTCCCGAAGCGAATCTGCACTACTATGCCGTCCCACCCTGGAAATGGCTTGAGAATCGCCCGTGGGCTCGAATGGTTGAGCAGATTGTAGAGCGAAACCGGCAATTGTCTCCATCAGAGAAGGTGCGGGTCATCAGCATCTCTCTGGGGGCCTTTTCTGGAAGGGACTATTACAATCAATGGAAATCGGCCGTTAAGAAAGCACACCAAAATGGCATTCTGGTCGTGACCTGTGATCCGTATTTTTTGCGATACGTCACCTTAGAGCGATTAGTGGGAAAAGACCCGGAAGATCCGAATAACTACTACTTCGATAGCGGGGTGGATGCATTGTATGTTCCCGCTTCGAACTGGTCTATAGCCAGTCATCGGGGAGCAGATGTGTACACTTTTGACACGCATGGAGGTAATAGCTGGACCGTACCCTACCTGGCCGGATTAGCGGCTATGGCCTTCCAGGTCCATCCCGAGATATCCCCGGAGCGGATTATTACTCTCTTTCAGGAGACGGCCACCCAAACCAAACAGGGTCGGGTGATCAATCCCAGGGGATTCATCGAGGCCGTCAAGCGGATCAAGGCCGAAGGTCTCTAATGGAATGCTGTTTGGACTTATACTATGTTGGCAAAAGGAGATTCCAAATGCATACTTATTCACGAAGAGAATTATTAAAACAGGCCTCACTGGCGGCTTCGGCTGCAGTTGGAACGGGCCTGACGCGTACACCGCTGCTGCACGCGGGAAGGTCTGCCCGTAAAAAGCTGGGAATCGCCGTCATCGGCTGCGGCGGGGTGGGCAAACGACTTCCACTGTTCATGGCAAGGTTACAGCGATTGGTCGCGATGGTGGATATCGATGACAAAGCGATCGCCGCCGCCATCGAGAATATCAAGGAAACCAATGCCAAACCCAAGATCTACCACGACTACCGGCGAATGCTCGATGAGTGTCATAAGGACCTGAACGTCGCCCTGATCGCCGCGCCGGACCACCATCATGCCCCAGCGGCGAAACGCGCCATGGAACGCGGTCTTCACACATTCAGTCAGAAGCCGCTGGCGCACAACATCCGGGAGTGCCGGCTGCTCGGCGAGGTGGCCAAAAAGAATAAGGTGTTCACCGCGATGGGCAACCAGGGCCACTACGGGGAAGGTCACCATCGCTTATGCGAGTACATCTGGGCCGGGGCTATTGGAAATGTGACTGAAGCCCATTGCATCGTCGACGATAGCTTCGGCGGTTACGTGGGACGCCCGCCATCCAGGCCGATACCTGCTCATCTCCACTGGAACGAGTGGATCGGACCGGCTCCCTACCGCGACTACCACGACGATCTGCATCCGGCCAAATGGCGAAAGTGGCGTCAATTCGGCACCGGCGGACTCGGAGACATGGGCTGCCACAACCTGGATGGGGCATTCGATGCCCTGCGCCTTGGGCAGGCTAACCGCTACACGGTTGAGTGCCTCCACCTCAAAGGGGGCAGTCATGAAATGTACCCTTTGAACATAGTCTTGCGGTGGGAGTTCCCGGCGCGTGGCGATATGCCGCCGGTGAAGGTTTATGCTTACGAAAAGGCCGATGACATACCCGAATCCCTCAGGAAGTTACGCAGGGAACTGCAAACGCCCAGCAGGGTCGGAAGCATCTTCATCGGCGACAAGGGCTATATGTATTCCGGTTCCTTTTGCCTTGACACGCGAATCCTACCCGTAAAGAAACACAGGGAGTACCCCCCGCCGCTGAAAACGTTGCCGCGCACCGGCGGCGC
>DQCG01000373.1 GCA_003533825.1 Phycisphaerales bacterium | reverse complement strand
CATTTTAGGATAAACGAATAATGCTGAAGTCTCATACGGCATTGGGTATTGATGTTTCGGACGGCTGGATAACCCTGGCGCTGCTGGCCCGGAACAAATACGGCGCCAGGCTGTTGAAGGCAGCCTGCGCCCCGGTTCCGGACGGTGCGGTAAAGGACGGCAATATTACGAATGCGACCGCTCTGGCCAAAGCAATAAAGAAACTCAAATCAAAAAACAGAATTAAATCACATCGTACGGTATTTTCACTCGTCGCCAATCCGACCCTCATGCAGATTCTCGATTTGCCCGGAGAGGCCCGCGGCAATGCAAGGCAATTTGTGAATAATGAAGTCAAACACTATGCCGTGCTGCCGATAAAAAAAGCCGCGGTAGATTTCTGCGGAATAAAACCATCATCAAAATCACGGCAACAACGTCTGCTCGTAGTCGCCACCGACAGCCAGAAGATTACCGCCGCCGTCAGGGCCCTGAGAAGGGAAGGATTGAATATCGACGGAATCGAACCTTCCTGGATCGCCTATGCCAGGGCATGTTACGCAAAAAAAATCGCAGGGACATACGATACCAACCGCCTGTTCGCCACCATCTATGACGGGATGCTGACGCTGTCGGTGTTAAAAAGTCAGAGGCTGGATTTCGTACGCACTAAAAGAATCGAGCCTTTCCTGTTGCAGTCCGAAGAATATTTGAAATGGCTGGCCGAGGAAATAAATGCGGTCATAAAGTTCTACGAGCTTGAGAATCCCGGTAAAAATAATCAATGGCGTCTCACGCTTGTAACCGACATCGGCGCCGAGTCCGTTCCCGGAACGACCGAATCGCTGAAGGCCTGGCTCGGCCCGGTAGAGCTGGAGGTCAGAACGCTCGAACACGCGCGCCTTACAATTGCAGTCGGGCTGGCAATGAAACTTCTGAACGTTCCGGACTGTGGTCTTAACATCGATCTTCTTCCACCAGAGCTGATCGAGGCCAAAACGGCGGAAAAGCAGACTCTGGCGGTTGCAAATGTCGCAGCGGCATTTATCTTTCTGGTTATATTGAGCGTTGGATTTCTCAGTGCAAAAGGTATAAAGGCCAACGCACATGTAGAGCACAATAGAAAAACGCAGGTCAGCCGGAAAACCCCGGCCCTGCTGAATCAACATTCATCACTGCAGAGGCAAATCACCGGCCTCTCCGAGAAGCTCGGCCTGACGAACAACACCTTGAGCACCGGCTCGACCTTTAAGTGGGGCCGCATCCTGGATGATATCAGGCGAGCAACACCCAAATCGGTGAGAATCACGGCACTTAGCAGCAGCGATAACTTTAAAATGCTGCTCGAAGGCCAGGCATTTTCATACGCTGCTGTTTATCTTTTCGTTGATTCGCTCGGCACCTGTGGGAACATAGAATCCGCGTCGCTGACAGGAACTGAAAAACACAAAGGCCCGGACAATTTGGTCAGTTACTCTATTAGCTGTTCGCTTACTCAGGAAAGGAATAGCCGCTGATGCTACCGGAACGCTGGACAAAATCGACTCGCTCGGCGAGCACGGCTTTCTTCGGAGCGCTTGTGCTGATAGGGATAATCGCCGCCTACAACTGGATTATCGCGCCACATCGAAATTATCTTCGGGCCGCGGATATATTTGAATCGACCGTCACTAATCTCGCCAGGAAAAATAAAATTATCTCCAATCAAGTTACAACAAAGAGAAAAGAGCTCGAAGAGCTGCGAGATAAATATAAGCAGAGCTGCGCCAGGCTGTTCGATCCCGT
Organism: Phycisphaerales bacterium; assembly: GCA_003533825.1. Classification (GTDB taxonomy): domain Bacteria; phylum Planctomycetota; class Phycisphaerae; order Sedimentisphaerales; family Anaerobacaceae; genus JAFGPJ01. The sequence goes on along the minus strand of DQCG01000373.1, from coordinate 1,340 downwards.
CGAAGCGGGAGAATTTTTCAGCAACATCCAGGCCAGGGTCGAAGAGGTAAACTGCATCTTATCTTCATTGACATTTTCGCCCGCCCGCCCGGCACCTAAAACGGCCCGACCCCGGACTGATGAATATATAACCGCACAAAGCGCGACATTGAGTCTTTCGGGGGGGTACGGGAACATTTTGGCACTGATGGACTTACTGCAGGACGGGCCGAAACAGGTGTGCATCGATTCGGTCGGAATCAATTCCGACGAACATGATTCTCCGCAAGGAGTCCCTAGGACTGCACACCTCGAATGCGGGATGACGGTCACGATTTATGTCATCCAAAGAAAGGAGGAGTACCTTCAATGATTGAATCCGGGTATGTTAAAAAAACAGCCATATACTTGTTAACTGCCGCCGTCTGCCTGTCGAACGCAGGTGTGCAGGCGCAGCAAATTGATGCCGGGCGGCAAAGAACGGCCGACATAGGCAGAGATGACCCCTTCGCGAAGCTCATCCCGCCTCCGGCGCCGCAAATGCTGCCGGCCGTAACTGCGACGTCCACCGTCGTCGGTCAAAATAATCCGGAGCTGAATGTGCAAACGGTAATGCTCAAATTTCTCGATGCCAAAAGTCTCAGGCAGGTGATCGACAGCATGAGCTCCGAGCACGGCAGCATTGCAATCAACGAGAAAAATAACTCGCTGATCATCTGTGACACAAAGGAGAACCTGGCGAGAATCATTACCGAGATCAAAAAGGCGGACATTACACCCCGGCAGATTATGATTGAGGTTGTGATTCTGGATGTCCAGCTCAACGATGATACGGAAATCGGCATCAACTGGGACATCCTCTCGGACGATAGAGACGACATCGGCTACAGGCAGAACTTCACAACAAATCGGCTGCGTTCGACGCCGGAAACAAACATGACCATCGGGGATGCAACCGCTTTCAACACTACGGGGCTGGGCGGCTCTTTCTCGGTAATCAGCGGCACGGTCCGCAACGTCGTTCACCTCTTGCAGCAAAAAAGGCAGGTCGAGATTCTTGCCAGTCCCAGTGTGATGATGGTCAGCGGCCAGTCCGCTTCCATTCAGGCCGTGGAAGAGCTGCCGTACACCGAAATCAGGGACACCGCGGCAGGAGGAGCGGCGGCCATTACGACCACCGAGTTCAAGAACGTCGGCATTCAACTGGATGTCGAAGCAACACTGACCGACAACAATGATATATTTCTTACCGTGGACGCCGAACAGAACGTCGCCACCGGCCAAAGCGATACGGAAATACCCATCGTTGATACCAGAAAAGCCAACACCTCGCTTTTGCGGCTCTTCGGAATAATTTGTGG
>DQCG01000137.1 GCA_003533825.1 Phycisphaerales bacterium | reverse complement strand
GATTTTACTCCGCCCTTTACAACATATAGAAACGAAAAAACAAGGATAATAAATTTTAAGGATTTCAACTATTCATGTGAGTTCCCAGTATTATTGGCTGCTATTGAAGATAACATTGATCATATTGAAAAAGCTTTTCTTGAGTATAACACAAAGCTTAATCGTGACCTCATCGAGAAAGTTTTTAATCAAGTCCCGTTTCTTACGAATACACCTAATGAAGTTCGTGATTTAATTGCAAATTACCCAGAGTCTGTAATTTACAATAAGGATAATCAATAATGAGACGATTCCGTATGTAGTTGAATTAGAATTTATAAATGTCCATAAAGAGGCAAAAAGGACTTTAAGATATATAATTGTCCAAAAGAATTTCATCGGTGACACTCACCCATACACATTGGAATCGTTGCATAACCTCATCACCCTCTACGATGCATGGAACAAACCTGATAAAGCCAAAGAGTGGCGATCAAAACTACCCCAAACAGAAGCTAAGACAGAGTGACATTTCAACACTAAAATAGCCCCATTTTAGCTCGCAAAACTCCTACAACCCAGCTACAACCCGAAACCCGCTTATCTACCTTTTTACAAAAATTCTCAACTCCATAAGCTATTATTTATAAAGAAGTTAGGCTGTACCCAAAAAATCGGCAACGTATTCAATGGACGGAGTCAATTAGTGAGTGACATTGACTGATACCTCGTAACATGGATGCCTCAACGAAAATTTTTGTGGTAACAAGAATTTTAGTATTTGACTTTGAGCTCTTCATAGGTGGCCGGTGCGATCTATTGTGCTGCTCACAACTCGCTTCTTCTCTTGAGTCTTTATTTTTTTGCGGTAGAATAACTCCTGTAGGTATAAATCAAAGTTGCTAACAGTTAATAGTTAATTCCGAGAGGCAAACAAAATGACACAAAGAAGAGAACTTATAAAAAGAAGAGAATTTATCAAGAAAGGCGCAATTGGGACTGCCGGAATAGCAATTGGAGGCATTGGATTCAGTGCTAAATCATATGCTTCAATCATGGGTGCAAATGAACGCATCAACTTGGCAGTTATTGGTATCCGTAATCAAGGTACTGTACACATCAAGAGCTATTGCGGACTTAAAGACAGTCACAATGTAGTTATCAAGATCCTCTGCGATCCGGATGAGCTGCTATTCGCACCAGCATCGAATATCGTAACGCAACAGACCGGCGTCAAGCCACAGACCGAGTGGGATTTACGCAAAGTGTATGACGATAAGGATATCCATGCCATATCAATCGTAACACCGAATCATTGGCACGCACTGGCTACCATCTGGGCTTGTCAGACAGGTAAACATGTTTATGTTGAAAAACCGGCTTCCCATAATATTTGGGAAGGACGGAAAATGGTTGAGGCAGCTCGCAAGTATAATTTAAGAGTTCAAGTTGGTTTAAATAACCGTTCGTCTGGCAATGTGATAGAAGCGATTAAATTTCTGCATGATGGCGGTATCGGCGAGGTTTACATGGCCCGTGCCCTTTGCTTCAAAGCTCGCGATTCATATGGGATGGCCAAAGATAGCACACCGCCGGCCACATTCCATTATGACCAATGGTTAGGACCCGCTCCTTATCGCCCTTATAACGTAAAACGGAGTCATTATTGTTGGCACTGGTATTGGGATACCGGAAACGGGGATACTGGAAACACAGGCCCCCACCAACTCGATCTTGCCCGTTGGGGAATGAATAAAAACGAACACCCGGTTTCAGTCTATTCTACCGGTGGGATTTATGGATTAAATCAGGAGGAAGGTCCACGGACTCCCGGGAAAATGGTGTATGGTGGAGTAGAAACCTATGGCCGTGATAAGACCTCGCAGGAAACTCCAAATACGCAAACCGCCGTATTTAAATATAGAGATGGGAAAATGCTTGAGTTTGAATGCAGGGGCCGATACACCAATCATGAAGGAAGCCAGGGCCAGGCAGTCGGAAATATTTTCTACGGCACTGAAGGATGGCTCGAAATTAGTGGATCGACATGGAAAGCATTCCATGGGCGGGAAAGGAAACCTTTTGCCGGTTCAAAAGAAGGGAAAAAAGGTAGAGATGGCAATCTTTGGGCCAATTTTATTGATGCAGTACGCTCTGGTAAGAACGAGGACCTTCAATGCGATATCAATGAAGGCTTTTATTCAACAACGCTTCCTCACCTGGCCAATATCTCATATCGTCTTGGCCGTATGTTGAAATTTAAGGGTGATTACGAAAAGTTTGCCGAAGATTTTGAAGCAGATAAAATGTTGACGCGGATTTATCGCACTCCTTATGTTGTCCCGGATAAAGTTTAAGAGGCGTATAAGTTTCTTAAGATATGAACCATTGAAATAAGAAGTGTTGCCTGTGTATACGAAATGAGATGAGCTATGTTGATGTTTTGATAAACTCAACTGCTTAATTTGTAGCGTGAGAAAACCGGAAGTATGAGTTTGGTAAATTTTTGGAATCATTAAAAAGAAAGGAAACTGAATGATACGTCGAATTATGACTCTGCCTCTTGCAGTACTCATAGTTTCTGTGTCGCTGGCTTCAACATCCGCGCTAACCTCGGCGGCGCCGCTGACAGCTATCCGCCTTGCGCCAAAGCCAGTTGACCACACTACGGAGCGCCACGCACAACGTCAGCCCCCTGTGCCGTCGACCTATAAGGAAATGCCGTTCGTTGAAATAGCAACCGAACCTGAATTGATACCTGAAGAGAAGCAGCGAGGGTACTTATTATTCCATCGTCCTATTACCGAACCGGTGTATCCGAATTCCAAACCTCGTGCCCATGAGCGTCTGGAACAGCTCGTTGCTTTCGCCACACCAGGAGAGTTCGAGCCGCTGACGTTCAGCTTATATCCCGTCAGAAAATTGCAGAACCTCAAGGTGCGTTGCTCACCGTTGACATGCGACGCCGGCGAAATTCCTGCCGACGAAATCACCGTTCGCCTGGTTACTTATTGGAACATTGGATATCCCCGATATACCTCTCGGTCCACATACAGGCGTACACCCGAACTTCTGGAGCGTATCAGCGTTCATCCATCTCTGTCGGGCGAGTGCCAGCGATATTGGGTCCAGGTTCATGTGCCCGGCGACACGAAACCGGGTTTATACCGAGGAACCGCATCCGTTTGGGATGATGGCTTCGAGAAGGCGATTGAGATCCCCATATCATTGAGAGTTCTGGTATTCAAGCTTCTTAAAGACCCCGCCAAGCACTACTCGGCGTACTACTACATGCGAAACCGGACTCAGTACGCGGAAAAATCCGAGTCATTCGTTCGAAAAGCGGCCGCCAACGAATACCGGGCTATGGTTGAATACGGTCTGAATATGACGCCAACTCTGTACCTTCGCTGCAATGACGCTAAGACAATCTATCTACCTTATCCTGAAGAACTCGACCGGATGTTAAAGGCAGGCCTGGCCGGACCGGTCCCTGTCACGGCCGACAGCGTTATCTCACGTTTCTACCGCGCCACGACTCCAGACGGCGAGCGAGGCTCACATTGGCATATCAGCAAGCTACCGCCACCGGAATTCTACGAGAGAATCACAGTAGCGTTCACGGCTTTCGAGATAGAACGCAAAGCGAAAGGATGGCCTGAATTCATCTGCTGTCCCATTGATGAGGTGGCTGCGGCGAGAAAAGAATTCGGCGCGAAGGTTTACGCGGCGGTAAAAGCGGCCGGGATTCGTACGTACGCTACTAAAGATCCCACAGGCGCAGATGCCGCTCCGTATCGATCCTATATCGATATCTGGTGTTCACAGCCCTATTCGGTTCCCTATGAGAATATCGTCGGTCAGGATCGATACGAGTACTGGTGCTACCCGAACCACAACGCCGGTGAAATCAAGGATCGCCGTGTGATGTGTATGGGCGGACGTATGACGTACGGGTTCGGCTTCTGGCGAAGTGGCTACACAACCCTGATTCCGTGGAACTGGAACTGGACGCCGGGCAACGATCAGTTCGACTACCTTCGCGGTTCGCATTCAGGGTGCGGCCAGAGGATCAACGAAGACGGTGAAGTAATTCCGGCCATCTACTGGGATTGTTTTCGCGAGGGTAACGACGATGCCCGATATATTTACACATTGCAACAAGCTGTCTTTCAACGCGAGGGCTCGCCGAACGCAGAATGCCGCCGCGCCGTCGCCGGCGCAAAAAAGCTTCTCCAGAACACATGGGATGCTATTAACGTCCAACAGAAATACCTGGCCGACGACATGTGGCCCTCCGAGGAATTCAACACTCGCCGCTGGCTACTGGCCCAGGCAACCAGCGAACTACTATCGTATCCAGCGGTCAGGACAGACAACGCTCCATCTGTTCTGGTGACCAGAATCTCGCCGCGACCGACCAAGACAGAAACGTCGATCATTGACAAAGCGATGGAGGCCGGGAACATCCAGTCGATGGACTTGGGCGGGGACTTCGCTGCGTGGTCGAACGGAACCAAAGAAGGCACTGCCAAAATCACCGCCGCAGTCGGCCGCAAGGATATGAAGGAGCTGCATTGGCGGATCCGAGTCGACCACAAAACGGACGGTGGTGAAGGCGGTCAATATCCAGTAGGATGGCCTCGCATCGCCCGACCATTCCGAGACGGAGAGTTGGACTTTAGCGCCTATGACTATCTATCGTTGTTGATACGCGTCGATTCCAATCGCGACGAGGTGGCCGACGACTCGACGCGACTCGGATTGTCTCTGCGCTCGCATGGTACTCCTCGGCGTCTCTTTGAAACGCGAGTCGATCTGGGAGACCGTCAACGCCAGTGGATTCCTCTGCGTTTCTCGCTTGGCGAACTGATCGACCAGGCAGGCGTTGGCCGGGATCCGTGGCGTTCGATCTCCCACGTCCAGCTGTTTGTTGCCGAGAGTGATTATGCTCACGGTACTGATATCACCTTCCAGGTCCAGGATATCAAGCTTCTGCGATTCACTTCACTAACTATCCAGCGTGTGTATTCCCCAGCGTACATCACGCTACCACGTAATCGTCTTGCAGTTTCGTTTGGTATCATGGGAACTCGATACGTTCGGTAGGGTAGCTACAACATCACGGCATCGCTCACTTCTACTGACGGCCTCAATCACAAGGCGCAGCAACAGGACCTCGCTGACGAACGCATTGTCATTCTCGATACATCGACTCTCGTTCCCGGACGCTACTGTCTGAATCTAACGATCACTGCTGCTGACGGTACAACATGCGGGCATGAAATGAAAACAATCGAAGCCATCGATGGCCCATTGATCCTTTGAGTTTGCATTTAGCTACAGGCGATAACAAGGCCAAAGAATATGGATTATATGTAGCGCTATTACCTGCCTGGGGTTCATATTGGGGCAAACAGGCAACTGTCGAGTATGCACAATGGATATCTTTAGCGACTTCTATGCCGTCCACATAAAGAATCCTGTATGAACCATCCCACATAAAACCGATATGGTGCCATTGATCATCGGTAATTATAGATTCCGATAACCGAATATACCTGAGAGATATATATTATGGAGAACTTTCTGCTGCTATGTGAAGCTAAAAAGTTGATAAAGACATAGATAGAATGGTACTTATAGCGTCCTTGACGTAATGATTTTTTCTGCAAGTTCATTGAGGTACTCTTCTATAGCAGTATATCCGGAGGGCGTTTTTCTGTCTGCATCATATTTTTCCTTGTCAAAACCGTTCACATCTTCCCACTCGTCAGGCATTCCGTCGTTATCCGAGTCAAGTGGTGGCTTTAAGGGTGTCAAACCTTCCATAAGATCTGCTTGTTCTTTACGCCCCCATGAACCGGTTCCATAGATAACATCATTGACGATACGTGTAGTAACTGCGTCCCGGGGAAAACAACCGCTTTGAGCAAGAACTAAATCGTAAGCCTTTTTCGGATGATGGGTTTTGACAGGTACCATTTCCGGCTCGTTTATTTGACGTATACCTTTATCCTTATAGTAACCTAGACCATATAACCTGTCAGCTTCTGCCCAAGGATTCTGTATTAATCCTACATCTTCGATGTAATTATTAGCAAGATAATAAGGTGTGTTTTTAACAAAGCAGAATGGGAATATCTTTGAATCACTTGGGCCGCTTTTGTAATAGTTGCCGACTATGGAGAAAGGCGGCTTTGGCAGGTGGCCTTCATGGCTGAAACCATCGCGAAAGTTATAGACGACATTGTTGCGAAAGTCAGCAGGACCCGTCGCGATGGCAGGATTTCGTCGGCGTTGGTGAGCAAAAAGATTGTGATGGATGGATATCCTGCTGCTGCCCGGACCTGCTATGAGGCCATAATTATGAGGTCCTTTAGCATGTCCCTTTGTGGCGGATTCCTCGATCGTACACCACTGGATCGTAACACGTGTGGCACGACTGTAGATGTCGATGGTCTCATCCTCTGCCCAAGAGCAGGAAATATGGTCAAGGATGGCATTATCAACGACCGAAAACTGAATAGCGTCAAGTTGTGAACCTCGGCCGGGATCTGGGCGAATACGAAGGAACCTAACAACAACATCGTGCACTCGATCTTTTCTGTTTACTGTGCAAAGCATCCCTCGTATTGTGATTCCAGCACCAGGTGCTGTTTGTCCTGCAATTGTAATATATGGTTCGGTGATAACAATATCACCGGTGATTACACCGGAGACTTCAAACACAATGATCCTTGGCCCTGGGGTTTTGCAGGCGGCCTGGAGACTCCCAAGTCCTGATGAGTTCAGGTTGACTACCTTAATAACTCGACCTCCTCGTCCTCCCAGAGTATTGCTACCAAAACCTTCAGCACCGGTAAAAGCTGGCAGGGCATAACTGGAGGAGGCTAGTGCAAGGATTGAAAACAGCAATGGCCCGGGCATAAATTTACTCTTGTACTGGGATTTCCTACTTAACTCCATGAATGGTGTTGCTATCCACTTTTACACTTTTCTTAAAACACTCCTGAACATTTCGAGTCATATGATATTATTTAACTGTACCACTTCTGCTGACTGGAAACAATTAGGGATTTATATTTATTGTATCGTTTTTTATTAATAAAATATAGGCTATCAAGCGGAGACTCAAATGCTACTTTGATCTCCCTCTACGAAGCCTGGAACAAGCCAGAAAAAGCAAAAAAGTGGCGAACAAAACTGCTGCAAACAGAAGCTGTGAGAGAGTGACATAAGGCCATCAAAATGGGCCAATTTTGACTCGCAAAACCACCACACCCGGGATGATATGAATTACTATTCTCCTCGTTTACAATATTCACTCAGTGAATGCTGTTATCCAGTTCAGCGCGGTATCTCGTTAATTCTGTACAATACCATAACAGTCTTATTCAATGCAACGTAGCCTTTTACTCCCAACCACTTGGTATTATTCAAGCATTTTGCTATCAGGCCCAATAGAACATTTAGCAGATGCTCTATACCTTGTTTTCTCGATCTTCACTGCGATGGTTGCAAGGCGCAAGTTGCTTGGTTTAAATAGCTACAGGTACACCAACTGGCAGCATCGGCCATTAATATCAGCCCCCCGGCGGGGATGGCGTTGATCCAGCAGCCCGGCCGGATACCGCCGTAGCTCTCAGTACAGCAGGAATCTCCAGTCAGGTCAACGTAGCCGAGCGTCGCCGAACGGAACACCAACATCCGCGTCGAGCCAACCGGGATGCCGCAACCGTATGATCTTGTGAACGTAAATGGCAATTTTCTGCCGCTCAACAGATCCCACGCTCCGGGTTGAGCGTAAATAGTCCGGTCATTAATGATTGGTCGGGATTCATACTCGGCTACGATATCCCACAATCGCGTTCCATCGCTAGGATGTATGCCAGCCATTCGATTGCCCCACTCAGACAGCCGCGATGCTTGATGGACCGGCTGATAGCTCATCAATAGCGCGTTATGCTTAGTACTGAAAGCCAACATCGTGCCGAATATATCGTCGCTGCTCTTCCACAAGACTTTGCCGGTCTCCATATCCAAGGCAAGTAACCGGCCTGTAGGATGTTTTCTTAATCCGCGGAGTTCCTCTTCCTCGCTCCGGTCACTCGCGGCCGCTCGCCGTTTCGCTTCACTTTGACCTCCGGCCAGGTCGAATGACTCGTCTGCCGGGGCTGATGGGCGGTCGATCAGGTATACGCAATCTTTACCGACGGCAATAGCATTGTGGCGAATGGAATGTTCGGGCTCAAAAGTCCACTTGATTGTCTCGATTCGGGCATCGATTGCGAAAAATAGCACCGACTCGGTGAACTGCTGGCTGGTATCCCATTTGGAAGCCCAACCCTTAATAAGGTACTGTTCGTTCACTAACGTACCGAATAGTGTGCCTTCCGTGCAGGCAATGTATCCCCACTTTCCAGGCTTTCCGTCGGGGAGCGGAGGTGGCTGTAGTTCGGCCGTCTTCCGTCCGGTCTCCACATCGATGCAGAGACACTTATCTCTGGTATGCACGTAGACGTGATCGTTGCCTATGCAGAAGTTACTACCGGTCCAGGCCACACCTACACTAGATTCCCCTCTGTGGTACGGCAAGAGAATACCTTCGAGCGGGTACTCCCATAATGTTCGTCCGTTGTAGATATTTGTTGCTCGAAGTGCGTTTAAACCCTCAGTAAACATGCGGCCCTTGTCAACCAGTGGGGCCGGTCAACGATTATGGCGGTTGGGCATGACAAAGTCGGTGTCGCGAAACCAGAGCATCTTGAGTGGGCCATGGATCCGCGTATCTGTAGAGCAGAGCGTGTTGGCGGCGTCCGTATTCTGATGAGTCCAATTCCCAACGCCCTCCAGCGGACGGCGCACAAATTGCCGTATGGCGCCCGGGCGGCCAAAGCATGCTATTCCACCAGATGGACATTGTATACGTTGCACCTCTTTGATGGCAGTTGCGCTCGATCCTTCAGTAACCGAGCGGCCGGAAACGACTAAATCGGCAAAGTAATTCGGATACGACACCTGCATTGGATCGGCTTGGTGAACTGTCACTCGCACACCGTAGAGTCCTGCCGAGTCGAGCATTCTCCGGGCGGCTTTGACCTTGGCCGGATCTTTCTCAATACAATAGATTTGAAGCTTCGTAAGACGGGCCAGTTCGAGCGCTAACAGGCCCTCTCCACAAGCCAGATCGAGACAATAGCCCTCAGTAATAGCGGTTCGATGGATAATTTGTTCGGCCGCTGTTGTGTAAATTGCATTCTTAGCCATTTGAGGCTTCGTGCTTTTAGCTTCCCGGGTTTCTGGACGTCCAATCCCACCACCAAAGCAATAGATCATTCCCAGGTCTGTACTCACATAAAGCCGGCTTTGGGCTACTGCCAAACCATAGACGGCGCCATCCACGTTGGCGTCCCACACCACATTGCGCGAGCGGACGTTAAGGAGCAATACCTTGCTCTGTCCGGCGGCAATGACATTATCGCCCGCCACGATCAGAGCACTTGCCGCATCAGACAAAAGCGGGCGGCTCCAGGCTGTTCCTCCCATAAGCTCGCCTCCCGGCGGTTTGGCACCCTTGAGAGTGGCTGTTGACGCCAGAGAGCCAGGCAGAAGATCAACACTCCATACCGGCGGTGTAAGGGTCTTGACGATCTTCTTATTCCCCTTACGGTCGATTACCTCTTTATCGACCAGCAGGTTTAGCCGGTCGAAGGCGATGATTTTGTTCTTTCCCGAAGAAATAACAAAATCCGGATGCATGGCAACCTGAACACCGATGCGCTCTTGTCTAACACCCTTGGCAACGGTGTATATCTCACCGCTATTGAAGAAATTGCCGTCAATGATCGCAACATCTGATCCGCCTGAATATTGGTTTTGCTGGAGGCGGAAATAGAGGAGCTGACCCTCGGTTCGATCAAACACTGCTGGCACGGCTCGACCGGTCGGAACAAACAACAAGTTGTCAAATGCGGCAAGGTATCCTTGGGCGGCGATACCGCTTTTGGCCCGGGCGGTCGGATGAGGTTGATCCATTTCGATCCCTCCGGATGAGTCGTTGCACCAGAGCACCTTGCCGCTGGCCGGATCGATCGCGTAGATGAAAATCTCTTCAGTCGGCCAGATGCCGGCACCAAAGTAAAGCACATTGTCAATCACTACCGGTCCCCCACGTGCTGGCCAGCGAGAGATCATTCTATCATTACCCAGGAGTATATCGTCTTTTGGCCCACCGCGCAGCTTCCATAGCAATTGACCGTCTGTTGCGGTAAGGCAATACAAGTGGCCGTCGTCGCTTGCTACAAAAAGACGATCTTGCCACACAACCGGCGCAAATCGCACGGGGCCGTCGGTGAAGAACATCCAACGGGTCTTGCCTGTGACTGCATCCAAAGCGTATACCTTACAATCGGCTGAGCTGCCATAATAGAGCACCCCATCGGCGATGACCGGTTGATAAGCACGATCGAACTGCTGACGATTTCGCGTCGGCCATGCCGGTGTCGGCGAGTGTGGCGATTTGTAGGTCCACTGCAACATGAGTCCTTCGGGCAGTTGTTCCGGTGAATAACTACTTCGTGCTGAATCTGCCCGATACATAGGCCAGTCAGCAGCCTGTATATGGACAATGGGAAGGAAGCAGATGATTGTTATAAGAATTGTTCTTTTCATATTAGTCTTTCTTAGTTATCCAAAACAATATCCTTACTTCACGTCAACATTGTGAATCTGAACTCCCTTAAAGTCAAGAACAAGATAATCCAGACTTACGGATTTTGCGCAAGGCTTCTCCATCAGGAAACTCCATGAAGGCAGAAACAGGCCTTAATATCCTTCACGTTGTAAAGGTGATTACGATAACGTAGAACCCCTCCTTCTCGAAGCCATCAAAAGCCGCCGCCTCAAACTTGGCGACACCCACCCGCATACAATAGAATCAATAAACAACCTAATCGACCTCTACGAATCCTGGAACAAACCGGGAGAAGCCAAAAAGTAGTGGTTAAAACTCCCACAAACAGAAGCTAAGATAGAGTGACATTGAACCCCAAAAATAGCCCAAATTTCACTCGCAAAATCCTTACAACCGAACTACAACTATACAACCCATTATCTACCATTATTTTAAAATACCTCTCTCGTAAGTGTCTTAATAACAGTTGTTTATGAAAGGCAAAAATTTGCAATCGTATTCAATGCCCGTTGCCAAAAAGAGAACTGCAATTCTTCCATGCTACCAATCCTTTGACTATAGAGACAATCGGGGCCTACACCGAACTTATTAGCATAGACCCCGAATGATTCAAGTCCTACTATTATTTCGCCATCGCGGATTTTACTATTCAACAGTCTCGCTCGGTTGATACAGAAGGATGTCGTCAATGAACATCTTACCAGAGCCGCCGGGGATTGTCATGTTACCCTTAGTACCCAAACCAATAGCAATCCTGTCAACGTTGGTCAAGACGATGCCCTGATCCACAAATGCCTGTAGCGGAATAATCCACTCTGTCCATGTGTCGATCTGTGCCGCGATCGCATCATCATGGACCACTACCGCAGGTGTACCGGCGCTGTTGGACACGGCTACATACAGCGGCTCGGCCGTATTAGCCGAATCACCATAGAACCACAGCGACAATTTCGTGACGCCTTCTTCTGTCCAGTCACGCTGGTCTGCTAACATATGCTCAACTTCTGAATAGTAGGCATAGCCCTGCTTGTTGTTATCGAATGCAAATGGCATGGACTGACTGCCACTGTGGACGATAGTCTCCTCAGTATAAGAAGGGGATGTTTCATCTCCTACTGCCGAGCCGGTCCAATTGCCGGGTAGGTACCCAGGTGTACCTAGTGTACCGGCACCAAGCCCATCGTGCCACGCGAACCATATCTGATTTTCAGCGGCATCGTAGACCTCAAAGTCGTCTATGACAAAAAAATCGCCCGTCGTAAAGTTCCAGACGTTACCTGCCCATGGACTATCGTCACTGGCGTCGTTAACCTCATCAATCCGCCAGTAGTATGCTGTATTCAATATAAGCTTGCCTGGATCATAGCTCTCTTCGCCGAGCGCCTTTGGTCCCTTGTATTCAGGTGAGGCTGTTGTGGCATTCTTGACTGCATCCGCATCCGTGCCGAAATAAACCTCGTGCGAAGCGGCGACAGTTCCCGCATCCCAGCCAAGAACCACCGACGGCTTAACATCCACAGCGCCATTGGCTGGATTTGCGCCGCTGGCGGCGCCCAGAGTAGTGAAGCTCCAGACTTCGCCTTTATGCGTTTCTGTGCCATCGAACTCATCACACGCCAGTAGTAAGTTTTTGCCAGATTAAGCGGGCCGGGATTGTAATTCGTAGTGCCGTTAGGAACACCCATGGCAGCGTTGCTCACCTCATCGAAATCTTCGCCGAAGACTATATAGTGTAACTTTGAACCGAAACCTGCCGTCCAACTAAGTCTCACATCCAGGTCGACCGATTCTGCATTCTCAGCCGGATCGGGATAATACGCAGTCTTTGGAGGAATCGAGAAGCTCCAGACGGGACCTTTCCACGGACTGTTCGGCTCAGCCTCATTGACCTCGTCGATTCGCCAATAATACGTTGTTCCTGGCACAAGGCCATCCGGATAAGCATATCCCGGAAAGCCGACAATATAAAATGCTGTATCCAATCCCTGGTTACCTCGGAATGTATCGCCAGCGCTATTATTTACGTCGTCGAAATTCTCTCCCACGTAAACATTGTGAGAAATGGCAAAATCTCCTGCCTGCCAGGAAAGCGTCACCCAGGTGTCCGCATGGATTGCTCCATCGGCCGGTTTGGGAAACGTAGCTAATCCCGATCGAGATGCATAATTGGGAAGCTCTTCCGGTGAGAAACCGCCCTCCGTCGTAAATACCAAATAATCCCAGTATTGTTCGCTTGTACTTACGGTGGCGCCGGCGCCGAAAATGAAACCAATCCAGGTTTCGCCTGCCCCCACGTGCGGTTCGCTTATCACTTCCTCATCATCCACATAGATATGGATATCTTCTGTATCTCTTACCATTCTTAGAATATGATACTCTGTCATATCAACATCATACGTGCTGTTGGTGTTATTCAGCAGAATATGGTCAGGGAAAAGATCCAGCCATTTGGAATTGCTCCCATCCTGCATCCCAACCAGCACCTCAAAATTTGTCCCGGACTGGGAAAGCACTTTGACGCGTGCCTCGATTGTTGCCTGTTGCATCAGAGCAGCATCCGCTATGTTATACAGGAAAAAGCAGTGATTTTCGCCAACATCATCAATATGAAGTTCGCCCTGGTCAGTGATTTCGGCGAATTTGTTGTCCCCCCTAAGCTGCCACGCGTCAACTCCCAGTGAGGTATCATCAGGCAGTATATCTCCCTTATAGATATATTCCCACGTGGGATCCGCAGCAAGAAGTGTGGATGTCCAGAAAAATACTGTCAGCAATACCAGCGAAGTTATTCCTGTTATTTCTTTCATTCTTCATCCTCCTTATGTATAGTAAATGACTAGTAGGCGATTTGACTCCCGTCCAAAAAATCTGATCAACCGGTATTTTCCATATACGCTTTACTGAAACACTCCTGTACAATTCCAGCCCTATAATACAATACCTTCATCTCAATTTCAAGATAATTCCAACTCAAACTTAGAGCTTTTTAAGTAGGATCATTTAGGGGATTATACGGATTCTAAGAAATTCTTGCGCGCATGTTAGGAGAAGTAATTTTATGGTTGCCAATGAATCGTGTAGCGGTGGACACCTGAGCATCTCCCGTTCAGCCTGTTATATAGAGTGAATACCGCACGAGAATTCATTATAATCCTTATTATTCACTCAAGAAGCATTCTGTACTTGTCAAGGGCCAATGGGACCGCTCCAAATAACCGGGAATCCTGGGAAGTAGAGTTATTAGCCTGTTTTTCAGGAAGCATGCGTTGCAAATTAACTGTATTGCAGTACTCCCATCTTGCCTTGACAAGCATAAGAACTTCCATTTGGTTTTTGACATACAAGGGAGACACTGGTATAGTGCTATCATTATGTATCATTGCTCCGAAGAATATTACCAATCAGAGGAATGCTTTATGAAGATCATACACAACATATCTGTTGGCTGCTTGATGCGGCCTTTTATGCTGTTCGTAATCGGCGCAATTACCACCTGTTTTGTAGGCACCGCCTGCGTGGACGCCGCCGATCCGCCACGGATGAAACGTGCCGACGCATTCCTCGGAATCCATTTTGATTTCCATGCGGGTGAGGACTGCAATCGCGTTGGCGAACGAACCACGCCGGAGATGGTCGAAATGGTAATCAACAAGGTCAAACCCGATTACATTCAGATCGACTGCAAAGGGCATCGCGGCTATTCGAGCTATCCAACAAAAGTGGGTAACCCGGCACCAGGCTTCGTCGGTGATCCGTTGCGCATCTGGCGTGACGTGACACGGAAGCGGGGAGTTCCCCTCTTCATGCACTACTCGGGTGTCTGGGACTATAAGGCCGTCGCCGACCATCCGGACTGGGCAGCGATCAATGGGAACGGTAAGCCCAACGATAAGGCCACCTCGGTGTTCGGGCCGTACGCCGATACGCTAATGATCCCCCAACTTCGCGAACTGGCTGGTGAGTATGGCGTGGACGGCGTCTGGGTCGACGGCGATTGTTGGGGAACTACGGTCGACTACGGCGCAGCAACCGTTAGCAAATTCTGTGAACAAACTGGCGCCGAGACCGCACCGCACAAGGCGGGCGAGCCTTATTGGAATGAATGGATGGACTTCCATCGCGAGGGTTTCCGCAGCTACGTGCGACATTATGTTGATGAGTTAAAAGCATCCCACCCTGACTTCCAGGTGATCAGCAATTGGGCGTTCAGCGATCATATGCCAGAGCCCGTATCGGCCGACGTGGTAGGTTTATCCGGCGACTTCTCGCCGGACGACAGTGTGAACTCGGCTCGGTTTGCCGGACGGTGTCTCGAGGATCAGGGCGTGTCGTGGGACTTGATGTCGTGGTCGTTCAGTCGCAAAACGCGGAAGCAGAAGCCGGCCGTGCAGCTTATGCAAGAAGCGGCTCTGGTACTCGCCCTGGGCGGCGGATATCAGGCCTACTTCAAGCAGGATCGAGATGGAGCGCTCCGTGACCCAGCCGAGATGGATGTAATGGCTGAGGTTGCCCGGTTCTGCCGTAAGCGACAGGCCTACTGCCACCGGTCGGTTGCCGTACCGCAAATCGCACTGCTTTACTCGACGGCCGGACATTATCAGGAATCACCGCGACTCTTTCACTGGGCTGGCAGCAACGGCGTTCAGGTACTGCGAAAGGCACTGACTGAGATTCTCCAGAGCCAATACGGTGTACAGATCCTCAGCGAGCATCACCTGAAAGGGAACATGTCCAAGTGGCCCGTCATCGTGGTGCCAGGCTGGGAATATCTTGAACCAGATTTTCGTGACGAATTGGCTTCCTATGCCAAATCCGACGGCAACTTGATGCTGATCGGGCCAGGTCCAGCGAAGCTTTTCGAAGCCGAGTTGAGCGAAAAGGCCAGCTTTTTCATCGTCTTGGTTGACAAGGTCGACAACGCATTTCCGACCGTTCTCAAGAAGGTACTCCCCGAACCGATTGTTGAAGTTACAGGTACGAAGGATGTCGATGTAAGTCCACGAACGTTGAATGGGAACCTGTCGATTCACTTAGTAAATACGTCTGGTCCGCACGCCAACGCCCCGGATGGAGGTATCACAGAAGTCAAGCCAGTCGGTCCGCTGACGGTGTCGATCGATTTGGATCAGGCTCCGAAGTCGATCACGATGCAGCCGGAAGGCAAGTCCCTGGATGTCAAATGGGCCAACGGCCAGGCTATGGTTACCTTGCCGCGATTGGATCTATATTCGATTCTGATGGTGATACCGTAAGGATGATTTTCTGTAAATGTGCAGGAAAGGGGCTGGTTGTGCTTGTCAAGCGGGAATGGAACCACAGCAAACGGCTCAATTCCCAGTGATTCTGGCACAAAACGGCCGAAATTACTACTGAGCAGTATGCAGATATTAATCCGTACCGAAGGGAGACTATTTATTTCATTCAGAATGGATAATGCCAGTAGGATCAGAACGTCGGATTGGATTCTTTCAACGGTTTGCCTTCTCTCTCTTGAGGTGTTCTTTTTTCCTGCTGTTACGGTGGCTCTTGCCAATAGCAAAGTCCCGACTCCACATAACGCAGTGCTGACCTCATTTGAAAAATCATCTTTCCAAAGTATCTGGACAGGGGGCAAAGTGGTCTCCGAACATGCCACTGAAGGCGAATACTCATTTCAGATAATGCCGGGTAGTACTGCCGTTTGGCAGCTCGATGACGATTGGTCCGGCTATAGACACCTCAAACTCGACATTTACAACCCCGGTTCCGTGATCAACGTCGGCTTTCGCGTTGTAGATGGCAGCGGCCAATGGAGTTGGGCATTTGAATACAACGTCTATTCTGGTCGAACCATTCAGCATATACGCATCGATGGCCTCGCCAATAACTTCGGTATCGGTGAGGGGATAGACGTCACCAAGATTGTCAAACTCGAGGTACACCTTACCAAACGCTATAAGCATGATCTCCAGACTGACGGCATCTATATTGACAATCTGCGACTAAGTAAAAATCCCACGGAGCCGTTCATTGAACGTGATGAAGGCCTACCGGCTACAGATCCGCTTATGCTAAAACCACCGGGCTTTCTACTCCCGGAGTTCCCCGGTTTTGAGGCCGGCTACAACACATTTACTCTTGATCCAGGAGACTATCAGATTCTCGCTAAACCAGACACTGGTCGAGACGGAAGGGGGCGGGCCTTGGAGTTCAAGCCTCTTTCCGTCGACAAAATTAAGATCTGGGACGCCGCCCGAACATTCCCCAAAACCGGTACTTACGTCATGGAATTCTGGGCCAAAGGCCCCTCTGGCTCGCGGCTCGTAGATCACTCAGGAGCAAAGGATTTTGCCTTCTCGACAGAATGGACACACTACTCGTATGAGTTCAAGATGGCTGCCAACCAAACCAGGCGTTTTGTGCTTGAGGCAACAAACCTGCAAGGCAAGTCAGTATGGCTCGATGATCTCGTGGTATATCTCAAAGATGGCGGCGACAGTCTGGAACCAGTTTCCACGGCCAAAGGCGCTCCGTCAGTCGTCACCTACGCCGATGGAATCTGTTATATCAACGGAAAGCCTACGTTCATGCTTGGTTTCTTTCGAAGCAAGCCCGATGCTCTGAAAGGGACACCGTTTAATTTCTGCGCACCGCATGAGCTTCTTGAACCCACGATTCAGATGATGGATAAATGCGCCGAGTACGGCCTGTGGACATCAGTCAATCTAACGGCCACACTTCGCGCTGTCGCCCCAGACAATGTTGGGTATTTTGCTCAAAAATACAAGAAACAACCGGCTCTTTTCACCTATTACCTCTGTGACGAGCCTGACCACCGCTAACCTTCAGCCACCTCTGAGGCACCAGTCATAGCGCGGGCGACCCAAATCCTCAAGAAAGCCGATCCGACCCATCCGACTCAGGCCTTGGTCATTCCCTGGTGCGCCTCGAATATCTACCGTTACCGCGACACTGTGGACATCCTCTCGGCCGACCGCTACGCCATCAAGGGGACTAAGGACAATAATGAATTATGGACTGTCTACCGCGCTAATATGGCTGTAAAACTGTCCGCCACAGAAGGACAGGTCAACATCTTCACTCCCATGGCCGGGAGAGGTATCACACGTGCAGAAAGCTGGGCGCAGGCGTATATGTGTGTCGCTGCAGGCGCCGGAGGTATCATGTGGTTTGAGTTCAATGGGGCACAACGTAAGTGGAATGACTTTTTGGACTTGGGCAAAGAGCTTCGCTCAATCGAAGAATTTCTCGTAGGCGTAGCACTCGAACGTGGCTTGACTTTCGAAAACGATGTCCTACCCGAGTTCACCACTGGTAGTACTGTACTCAAAGACTTCAAACAAATAAGGGGCATTGGACGTGCAAGCAAGGACAAGACCGCCCTAATTACTGTAAACCTCACACCTCACTCTGCTGAGAACGTCAGAATCACCGCCCCATTCCTCGCACATGCAGAAAGAGCCGCAGTAATATTCGAGAATAGAACCATACCGGTCAAAAACGGACTCATCGTAGATAGCTATGCTGGTCTTGAACGCCACGTTTACGTCGTTGACGGTCTACCGGAAGGCGTCAAACAAAGACCTGTTCCAAAAGTCGGCGGCCCCTGCGTTACGGATTCCGGCGCAGCCTGGCGGTTGCAGGCCACAGGCAAGGTGAGGGGCCGGTTAGCCGAGGAACTGGCACGCGATAGGTTTATGCAGTCAGAACTGAAGAAGGCTAATGACCTGCTCCAAAAAGGTGACAAGGAAGGTGCCTGTCGCGTTCTAAGAGCCGTCCTTGATCGCTATCCAGACGCCCAGGATGTCAGAGAGAGAATACGAGTCATACAGTAAGACACAACATCAGCGCTTTCCAAATCACTCCACCTGCTAATCAGTACCTGCTTGCTCGCGGTACGAAGCCTGGAACAAGCCGGAAAAAGCCAAAGAGTAGCGAGCAAAACTGCCGCAAACAGAAGCTAAGACAGAGTGACATTGCACCGTAAAATAGCCCCATTTTAACACGCAAAATCTGTACAACCAGACTACAACCCAAAAGGCCAATATCTACCTATTTCCAGAAATTCTTAATTCTATAAGCTGCTGTTTATAAAGGATTTAGGCGATAGCCAAAAAATCGCCAACGTATTCAATGGCCGTAGGTAATTAGTAAGTGACATCGACAGGCATGTTGTAAGGTGGATGCCTCAAAGAAAATTTTTTTGAGCAATAGGGTTTTATTGTTTGACTTTGAACTTTTCATAGGCGTCCTATGCTGAACAAAAAGAGCTGACAAATTTTTCAAGCTGCCAGCTCTTTTAATGTATTGAGTAATTTTTTTAAGGTGGCCTACTGGGCCAGTGTGGCTATTTCCTCTGCGCTCAGAGCCTTATTGTAGATGCGGACATCGTCGATCAGGCCAGAGAAGAACGTACCTGCGTCGAGGTTTTTATTTGCCCCGATGTAGAGACCGCCATTTGAGTCCTTCAACGGATTAATGGGATTGGAATCTTTGGCTACTTCTGTGCAGTCCACGTAGAGTATTCTGTGCGAGCCGTCCCATACGAAGCCTATATGATGCCATATATCATCGGTGATGATATGGTTCGATTCTAATGGTTGCGTGATGAACAGACCGACAGGAGGTGGCACTAATCCGGTCATCAGGCATCCACTTACCGAGCCCGTACCAAGCCATGTCTCGCCGCTACCGTTACCATCCATCTGAGAGATGATTACCTGTTCTGTCGCGCCACCCTTTACCCATGCGAGAACACTGAAAGGCCCATTCGCCGGATTTAGAATCGGGCTTGTGATGATGAAATCATCCACACCGTCCAATAGAATAGCACCATTCATTTGTCCACCAGTGGGTTGCCATTCAGGATCGCCCATGGCATAGCCATCGCTATAGCCGCTCTCATTAACACTGTCCACAGCGATGTCACCTTCAGTCTCATCCAGCTTCCAGTACGCAACCAGTTCAGGTGGAAAGATTTCCTCAAACAGATGCTCAGACAAAAGAATCAGATCCTGGACATCAACAATGCCATCACCTAAAGGTGGCGGGGCAATATCGTACAATGGTTCATCTGTACCCCAGTAATCAACCATCATACACATGTCGACCGAATCAACAATACCGTCGCCATTGAAGTCAACAATGGGGGTCAGTGAAGCCACAACCAGTTCGATTCCCTGGCCGGTCCCGAGATTTCGCGAGTACATCTTGTCCACGGCATTGTTCCAGTGCTCATGAACACCCATACTGGTTAGCCCGATACCGTCACGTTCCGGGTCGTAGAACGTCCCCGATGGAGGATTATCTGCCAAGGCCATCTCGTGCAGATAATTCTCCGGGTGTCCAGTAACTTCGGTGCATCTCGGCTCATTTCGCAGAAAGTCTAATCCAACAGAATCGATAGCGACCGGATCCTGCGAGACAAGCATACTGGAGAACCAGTCATCATCGAAAGGGGCAAACTTCATTACATTGCCGTGTTGATGCGTTGCTGGATACAGAGCGTCAAGAAAATACAACAGGGTCTTTTTCGCCAAATGACTGTGTCCGTTCAGTTCTACCAGGCAATTATATGATCCCATGGGATTACCTCGCATTCCATAATTATGCAATGGCAATGATGTCCAGTTGGTTTGCATCAAGCCATCAGGGTAACGAACTGAGCCAAAGTGATTTTTGGCACACAAAGTGACACCAAAAAACTGGTGAGGTCGCATCAGCGCCATGTTAATTAAGTACTTGGCCTTGGTGATGCATTGGGGCAGATAGGTGGTTCCGCCTTTGGTATAAACCGGATTGTCCTGGTCAAGCTGGGCAGCGATACGCCCATCTCGTGCCGTCACCGGCGCAACAACAAAGGCCACAGACTGGAAATTTTGATCGGGATTGCTTCTGACCTTGTCGTAGATCGGGTCACCGATATACCGAGATGCATCATACACAGTGATAGCCGAGCCAGGTACACCTGCCTTATTTATGAGTTGATCCAGCAAGGTGTACACCACATGGGGGCTGGGCATACCGGCGCGCGGACCCCAGCCTGGACTGATAGGAGCGCCGGCATCCTGATTCATGTTGATCTTGATGGCGATCTTCTCTCCGTAATGGTAGCCTATGTCCCCAAAGCCATTGGTTTGATTGAAGTGTCTGAACAGGGCATACCAGGCCTGTATGTCATCGAGCTTTCCGGTTAGAGCACGGATTGATTTGCGTACCATACAGTCAACAATTTCCTGATTGGTGTTGTCATCGTCCCACCACCTACCAGTGGAGGAATCCCAACTGGTCGCATCAGGATCTCGAATCCATACGACACGACCAGGATGAATGCCTTTGGCTACGCCTATCGGTCTGTTCGGTGGTTCGGCGGGGATAAACGCTGCGCTAGCCGGGTCACTATTTGTTATGCTCAGGGACAGCCATATTGCTGTGACAGCCACACCGGCGCAAACGGCTGCCATCAAGTATCGTGACTGGCTCAGCAAGCGCCGTGCCCTGCGATAGGCTAACGATGAGCCAACAATCCCGAGCAGCCACACTACAAAGCCGCTGGCCAGCGGCGCCGCCATCCGCTGGCAGGGATAGGTCGCCCGTGACGGCTTGGGAATCACCCGGACCAGAAACCAGACGAGGGAAACCAGGCCGGTCAGCGGAAGGACCCAGCGGATCCAGCGATATTTCCCGGTTTTCATAGGATGGACCGTCTTCGGGCATACGTGTGTTTGACCTGTTTTTTCTTTATGTACCATTGTTGGTCTCCTTAAATTACCTCTCTAAACAGAAACTTGTGATTATTTCTACTTCTTTCCCGTGGTGCATTTTTCTAAGCATCTTTACAGCATAAGTATTATGCTGAGACCGAAATACAATCCGGTCCCGTTCTTCTGTAAAGGGCGGAGTAAAATCG